>JAYVRO010000023.1:0-8915 GCA_043776165.1 Rubrivivax sp.
CCGCAGAGTTTGCCAAGCTCGTTGCGATTCATGCCCACATCGATGACGATGGCGCCCGGCTTGACCATGTCGGCGGTGAGTGTGTTGCGCTTGCCCACAGCAACCACCACGATGTCGGCTTGGCGTGTGAATTGGCCCAGGTCGGGGGTGGCGCTGTGGCACACGGTCACGGTGGCATGGGCTTGCAGCAACAGCAAGGCCATGGGCTTGCCCACGGTGTTGCTGCGTCCGATCACCACGGCGTGTCGACCTCGAATGTCTTGGCCGGTGCTCTCTATGAGTTTCATGCAACCCAATGGCGTGCAGGGTCGCAAACCTGGCAGTCCACTGGTGAGTGCACCTGCAGACAGCACCGAAAAACCATCCACGTCTTTGTGCGTGGCGATGGCCGCGATGACCTTCTGCGCGTCGATGTGCGTGGGCAGCGGCATCTGCACCAAGATGCCGTGAACCGCCGAATTTGCATTCAGCGCCTTGATACGGCCCAGCAGGCTGGCCTCTGAAAAATCAGCCTCGTATTTTTCGAACACCGAGTGCAGGCCATGCTCCTGGCAGGCTTTGATCTTGTTGCGCGTGTAGACGGCGCTGGCCGGGTCGTCGCCCACCAGCAGCACGGCCAAACCCGGGCGCCGTCCTTGTGTGGTGAGTGCCAAAGCGCGCTGCGCCACGGTGTCACGGATCTGGCGCGACAAGACCACTCCGTCGATGAGTTGTGCTGCCATGATGTTGTTCCTTCCCTGAACGACAAAGGCCGCTTCGCAGCGGCCTTGAAGATGCCCTGACCCGGCGAAGTCGCCGTTCAAGCCTTGGACTGCGCGCCCAAAGCGATTTTCAGCAAGTCAGCCACTGTGTTGGCGTTGAGCTTTTCCATGATGTTGGCGCGGTGCGCTTCCACCGTTTTGATGCTGATTCCCAGGTCGTCGGCGATCTGTTTGTTCAAGCGGCCAGCGACGATGCGTTCCAGCACCTGGGCCTCTCGCGTGGTCAAACGTGACAGCAAGGCGTCCCGGCTGGCTTGCTCCTGGTGCTGGCTGAAAGCGCTGCGGGCTTGCTCCAGCATGCGCTCGACCAAGCCCAACAACTCTTCTTCCTTGAAAGGCTTTTCGATGAAGTCCATCGCGCCTTTTTTCATCGTCGTCACGGCCATGGGCACGTCGCCGTGCCCCGTGATGAAGACGATGGGCAAGGGGCTCTTGCGCTCGATCAAACGATCTTGCAATTCGAGCCCGCTCATGCCGTCCATGCGGATGTCGGCAATCAGGCAAGCCACCTCGCGGGGGTCAAAGCGCGAGAGGAAGGATTCAGATGAATCGAAACACTTCACCCGGTAGTCCTTGCCCTCCAACAACCACTGCAACGAATCACGCACTGCTTCGTCGTCATCAACGACATAGACAGTGCCCTTTTTTGGGATGAGGCTCATGCGGAGATGGCCGGTGTGAGCGGCGTAGCTTCGGTGGCGGGTACGGGTGCGGCTGTGGCAGTGGCCGCAGGTACGCTGTCTGCTGCTGGGGTTGCGGCATCACTGCGCGCTGGCAATTCAATCGGTAGCGTGAAAGAGAAACTGCAACCCACAACCTGGGCGCCATTGTAGATGTTCTGCCCACGCATCCGGCCACGATGCGACTCCACGATGGAGCGGCACAAACTCAGGCCAATGCCCAGACCTTCGACCTTGGTGGAGAAGAACGCTTCGTACAAGCGTTTGATGACCTCTTCCTTCATGCCCGGGCCCATGTCGGTGACGCTGAACTCGATGACGCCACCTTCCTCGGGGGTGTGGCGCGGCACCACGCGCAGCTCAATGTGGCGACGTGATGCGGGCAACTGCGCCGTGTCAATTGCTTCAGCTGCGTTCTTCAACAGGTTCAAGACCACTTGTTCGATGAGGATCGGATCGACCATCAACACGGGCAAGCGCTGGGCCACGTAACTTCGAATGGCAACATTGCGGCGTCGCAGCTCGATGCCCGCCAAGTCAACCGCGTCTTCAACGATCTGGCGCGCTTGTGAGGCTTGGCGTTGTGGCTCGCTGCGTTTCACGAACGCGCGTATGCGATGAATGATCTGCCCAGCGCGTTCTGCTTGTTTGGCAGTCTTTTGCAACGCCGCCACCAAATCGGCTTTGTCGATGCTCTCGGCCTTCACCCGAGAGACCATGCCATTGCAATAGTTGGTGATGGCTGTGAGTGGCTGATTCAGCTCGTGGGCCACCGATGAAGCCATCTCACCCATGGTCACCAAACGGCTGGTAACTTGTGCTTTGTCGGCCTGCGCGGCGGCCTGTTCTTCGGCACGCAAGCGCATGGTGATGTCGGTGGCGATGAGCATTTGCGCCAATCGTCCGTCGGTCCACTGCAAATAGCGTGAACGCACGTCAAACCATTTGTCCAGGCTCTCGACGAAAACTTCCCGTGGGTTCGCACCCCCCTCGGTGATTTCTTGCGTGGGCAAACCCGCGAGGTTGTCCACGCTGTCGTCGGCCTCAGGCACAAAATTGCTGGGGCCAGCGCCGTCGGCCATCAAACTGTGGCCACGCGCGTCGCCGCCAAACCACAGGCGGTACGAGCGGTTGGCGAATAACAATTCACCTTGGTGGACTGACAACACCGACACCGCGGCGTCCAAACCTTCGAGCACGGTGGTGAACCGTTCGTGCGATGCCGACAACTGATCACGTATGCGTTTGGCCTCGGTGATGTTGGTCATGCTGGTCATCCAGCCGGTTTGCTGCCCTCTGGGGTCGATCAAGGGGCTGACGTACATGCGGGCGTCGAAGAGTGAGCCGTCCTTGCGCATCACCCGAACTTCAATGCCGCCCGAGGGGCTTCGACCCAGCAACTCTTGTTGCAGCAAGCGGCCGTTTTCTTCAACCCGGTCATGCGGCCAATAGGGAAACGGTGGTGCGCGGCCCACCAACTCGGTGTCCATGAAACCTGTCATTTGGCAAAAGGCGGCGTTCACGTAGCTGATGCGGCCCTCCAAGTCCATGGCGCGCATGCCCGTTGGCATGGAGTTTTCCATGGCACGGCGAAAATTGGTTTCTTGCACCAATGCCGCCTGGATTTGCGCGCGCCGACGCATGTGGCGCCAGGTGCCCAGCAGCATCCACACGGTGAGCACTGACAGCGCCACGACCATCCAAAACAAAGTGTTGCTGATGAGCCCGATGGAGGTGCGGTATCCCTGCGCGCGCAGCAGCAAACCATTCAGAACGGGGGTCAGTGGGGCGTCGTTGATGATGGGCGCGCGGCGCGTTGCCTGGCCGGGCAAGCTGATGACGGTGCTGGACAGAACGTGGCCAGTCATGTCCACGACGCTGACCATGTGGCGGCGCGACACATCGGCTGGCACAAAAAAACGCAGCAGCGAATCAACCGAATATTCGATGACCAAGGCGCCGGTGAATTCAGTGCGTTCAATCAAGGGCACATGCAGCTGAAAAACCGATGCACCATTGCCGTCACGCATGGCCCGTGAGTACACCGGTACTTTGGCATCCCGCGCGCCTCGAAAAGCGATTTCCTCGGCGTTGTTGGCCTCGCGGGAGGTGGCTGAAGCCGCGTTCGCGCGACCACTGCTGCCGTATTCCGTATGGGTCCACTGCGTGCCTGTGCCATTCTTTTTCGGCTTGCGCAAATTGATCCAACTGACCCGCGTAACCTCAGGCCTTTCACGTGTGAACAACGCTGCCAAGGTCTGAAAGTCGGCCCGGGTCATGTTGCGCGACAGCAGTTCCAGTGCCAGTCGCGCGGAAGCCTCCTGGTTCTCAAGGAGTCGCAAGCCCAATTGCTGCTGCGTGATTTCGATGTCGCGCTTGACGGACTCGCTTTCGCGCTCGATCTCTTCGTTGCGCAGGTACCAGAACGCCGAAATGATGGCGGCCAGAAAGAGCAAGACCGATATCAGCGGTGCCAGCGTGGCAAATCGGTCTTGCCGTGCGGGCGACTGCTTGCGCCACCAGCGACTGAAGAGCTTTCGCGCGTCGGGCAGGGGCGTTTTGGCCGTGTTTTTTCTGATGCGGGCAAGCAGCATCAGTGCATTATCGAGTGCCGCGCTTGGCTTCGGATCGCCTGGTGTTTGTGAATTCCGCATTATGAAAATCAAATGCATAATTTGGAACCACCGAAAATCTGTGACACACTTCGCCCCGCTCAAAACTGACAACACCCAGGAGACAAGCCATGTCCGCAACGTCGGCGCCCGCTTTCGGCCCTGCTGCCAACGATCCCGATTCCGGTGAAACACGCGAGTGGATCGATGCCTTGCATTCGGTCATCGCCCATGAAGGCGCTGACAGAGCGCACTTCTTGCTTGACAAGCTCATTGACGAAGCACGACATGCCGGCATCGACATGCCGTTTTCTGCCAACACGGCCTACGTCAACACCATCGACACCGGCGACGAGCAGCACAGCCCTGGCAATCTCGAACTGGAAGGCCGCTTGCGCGCTTACATGCGCTGGAACGCCATGGCCTTGGTGGTCAAAGCCAACCGATTGAACCCTGAAGACGGCGGTGATCTGGGCGGGCACATCAGCTCGTTTGCATCCTTAGCCCACATGTTTGCGGCGGGTTTCAACCACTTTTGGCATGCCGACAGCGATGGCCATGGTGGCGACCTGCTCTACATCCAGGGCCACAGTGCACCGGGCATTTACGCGCGGGCTTTTTTGGAAGGCCGGATCACCGAAGAGCAGATGCTCAATTTCCGCCAAGAGGGCGCTGGCAAGGGCTTGTCGAGCTATCCGCACCCCAAGTTGATGCCTGACTTTTGGCAGTTCCCCACGGTCTCCATGGGCCTGGGACCGCACATGGCGATCTATCAAGCCCGCTTTTTGAAGTACCTGCATGCACGTGGCATTGCCGACACGTCTAAACGCAAGGTCTGGGTCTTCTTGGGCGACGGTGAAATGGACGAGCCCGAGTCGCTCGGCGCCATCAGTTTGGCGGCGCGAGAAAACCTCGACAACCTGGTTTTTATCGTGAACTGCAACTTGCAACGCCTGGACGGCCCGGTGCGTGGCAACGGCAAGATCATTCAAGAGCTTGAAGGTGAATTTCGCGGCTCGGGATGGAACGTCATCAAATTGATTTGGGGCAGCAACTGGGATCCGCTTTTGGCCCGCGACAAAGACGGTGCGCTGCGCCAACTGATGATGGACACGCTGGACGGCGACTACCAAGCGTTCAAGGCCAACGACGGCGCATTTGTGCGCAAGAATTTTTTCGGCCGCGACCCGCGCACGCTGGAACTCGTTGCCAAGATGACTGACGACGAAGTGTGGAACCTGCGCCGCGGCGGCCACGACGCGCAAAAAGTGCACGCCGCGTTTCACGCTGCAGCCAACAACAAACAACGTCAGCCTACGGTCCTGCTCATCAAGACCGTCAAAGGTTGGGGCATGGGCAAGGCGGGCGAAGGCAAGAATACGGCGCACCAAGCCAAGAAGCTGGCAGACGACGACATCCGCCACTTCCGCGACCGCTTCAACATCCCCATTCCTGACAGCGCCTTGGCCGATTTGCCCTTTTACAAACCGGCCGACGACACGCCCGAGATGAAGTACCTGCACGAGCGCCGTGCTGCACTGGGCGGCTATTTGCCCAAACGCCGCGCCAAGGCCGAAGAGAGCTTCACTGTGCCGCCGATCGAGACGTTCAAGGCCGTGCTCGAGCCCACCGCTGAGGGCCGCGAAATCAGCACCACGCAGGCCTACGTGCGCTTCTTAACTCAATTGTTAAGAGACAAGGCGCTGGGCCCACGTGTGGTGCCCATCTTGGTGGACGAGGCACGTACGTTTGGCATGGAAGGGCTCTTCCGCCAGATTGGCATCTATAACCCAGAGGGCCAAAAGTACACGCCCGTTGACAAAGACCAGGTCATGTACTACCGCGAGGCAGTGGACGGCCAGATCTTGCAAGAAGGCATCAACGAAGCCGGTGGCATGAGCAGTTGGATCGCGGCGGCGACGTCGTATTCCACGAACAACCGGATCATGATTCCGTTCTACATCTACTACTCGATGTTCGGCTTTCAACGCATTGGCGACCTGGCCTGGGCGGCGGGCGACATGCAAGCGCGTGGCTTCTTGTTGGGCGGCACCTCAGGCCGCACCACGCTGAACGGCGAAGGCCTGCAGCACGAAGACGGCCACAGCCACATTTTGGCCAACACCATTCCAAATTGCGTGAGCTATGACCCGACTTTCGCGCACGAGGTCGGCGTGATCATTCACCACGGTTTGAAGCGCATGGTGCAGCAACAAGAGAACGTCTATTACTACCTCACGCTGCTGAACGAAAACTACGCCATGCCTGGCCTCAAGGCCGGCACGGAAGAACAAATCATCAAGGGCATGTATTTGCTCTTGGAAGGTGCCAAAAAGACACCCCGTGTGAACTTGCTGGGCAGCGGCACCATCTTGCGAGAAGGCATCGAGGCCAAAAAACTCCTGGAAGCAGAATGGGGAGTGGCTGCGAACGTCTTCAGTTGCCCCAGCTTCAATGAGCTCACGCGTGAAGGCCAGGACTGCGATCGCTGGAACATGCTGCACCCCGCCGAGCCCGAGCGGGTGCCCTTTGTGACGCAGCAACTGGCGCCCCATGCTGGGCCGGTGATTGCATCCACCGACTACATGAAAAACTACGCCGAACAAATTCGCGCTTTCATTCCCAAAGGCCGTACTTTCAAGGTGCTTGGCACCGACGGTTTTGGCCGCAGTGACTTTCGCAGCAAGCTGCGCGAACACTTTGAGATCAATCGACATTACATCGTCGTCGCGGCCTTGAAGGCGCTGGCCGATGAGGGCAGCGTGCCCAAGTCCAAGGTCGCCGAAGCGATCAAGAAGTACGGCATCAACGCGGACAAGATCAACCCGCTGTACGCCTGATTTCACGGCCCATACACAAGCACAACGGAGACAGGAACATGGCCCTGGTGGAAGTCAAAGTCCCGGACATCGGTGACTTCAAAGAAGTGACCGTCATTGAGCTGCTGGTCAAGCCCGGCGACAAAGTGGCGGTGGATCAGTCGCTGTTGACGGTCGAGAGCGACAAGGCGTCGATGGAGATTCCGTCTTCGCATGCCGGGGTGGTCAAAGAGCTGAAAGTGACCTTGGGCGGCAAGGTCGCCGAGGGGTCTGTCGTGCTGGTGCTGGAAGCTGCGTCTTCCTCCTTCCCCCCGGCGGGGGGAGGGCAGGGGAGGGGGTCGACTGGCGACACACAAACAATCGTCACCTCAAACGTTGATTTGAGCAGTGGCGTTGCCAGCATTTCACCGCCACCCCAGCCATCCCCCGTGAAGGCGGAGGTGGCCGTACAGGTGTTGGTGCCCGACATTGGCGATTTTGATGAAGTTGCTGTCATTGAGGTTTTCGTCAAGGCCGGTGACGCGGTGAAAGTTGAGCAAAGCCTGATCACCGTGGAGAGCGACAAAGCCTCGATGGAAATACCGTCGTCACACGCTGGCGTGGTGCAGGAACTGAATGTCAAAGTGGGCGACAAAGTGCGCAAGGGCAGTTTGATCGCCTCGCTTCTAGGAGCCCCGACCACTGCCGCGCCGTCGGAAGACCTCAAGGTCGCCGATTCAACACCAACGTCGGCATCAACACCGGCACCGGCACCCGCACCAACGTCTGACGTGACTAAGAACGTCGCCCTCAGCACTTCAGCACGCGCCCACGATCCTGCAGCCTCGAAGGGCTCCTTGCCGCACGCCTCTCCCAGCATCCGCGCCTTGGCCCGTGAATTGGGCGTGCCACTGGCCGAAGTGCAGGGCACCGGTCCCAAGGGCCGCATCACGCAAGCCAATGTGCAGGACTTTGTGAAGGGCGTGATGGCTGGTGCCACTCAGACCGCAGCGCAAAAGTCCAAGACAGCCACCGCAGGGTCGAGTGCAGGCGCCATGCCTGGTCTGCTGCCCTGGCCTGTGGTTGACTTTGCCAAGTTCGGCCCCGTCGAGCGCAAACCGCTCAGTCGCATCAAGAAGATCAGTGGCGCCAATTTGCATCGCAACTGGGTGATGATTCCGCATGTCACCAACCACGACGACGCCGACATCACCGAGCTCGAAGCCTTCCGTGTGCAGCTCAACAAAGAGAATGAAAAATCCGGCGTCAAGGTCACCATGCTGGCCTTTCTCATCAAGGCCGCTGTCTCGGCATTGAAAAAATTCCCAGACTTCAACGCCAGCTTGGACGGTGACGAGTTGGTGCTGAAGAACTACTTCCACATCGGCTTTGCCGCCGACACGCCCAACGGGCTGATGGTGCCAGTGTTGAAAGACGCCGACAAAAAGGGCGTGATGCAAATCAGCCAGGAGATGACCGAGCTGGCCAAAAAAGCGCGCGACGCCAAATTGGCCCCGGCTGACATGAGCGGCGCCTGCTTCAGCATTTCATCACTCGGTGGCATCGGGGGCGGTTACTTCACCCCCATCATCAACGCGCCCGAGGTTGCCATCCTGGGTGTTGGCCGCAGCAGCATGGTGCCGCAATGGGATGGAAAAGCCTTTCAGCCGCGCTTGAACTTGCCAATCAGCTTGAGCTGGGACCACCGCGTGATTGACGGCGCATCGGCTGCGCGCTTTAACGCCTACATGACCCAAATACTGGCGGATTTCCGCCGTGTTTTGCTGTGACCAAGGGCAGGAACAACAACATGTCCCAGATCGACATAAAGGTTCCCGACATCGGTGATTTCAAAGACGTCGCCGTCATCGAATTGCTCGTCAAAGTGGGCGACGTGGTCAAGCTCGAACAAAGTTTGATCACTGTAGAAAGTGACAAAGCGTCGATGGAAATCCCGTCGTCGCATGCGGGTGTGGTCACCTCCATCAGTGTGAAGTTGGGTGACGTGGTGAATGAAGGCAGCCGGCTCTTGGTGTTGGACAGCGTTGACGCGCCAGCATCGGT
>JAYVRO010000024.1:0-8897 GCA_043776165.1 Rubrivivax sp.
CGGCTCGCGATGATCTCGCCGGCCTTCATCAGGATCTTGTAGCGCTCATGGCGTGTCAGCTTGGGCTTGTATTGGTACGCAATGCGCAGCGCCCGCCGCACGTCTTCGATGCTGGCCTTGGGCACCGTGGCAATGACTTCACCGGTGTAGGGGTAGCGAATCTCGATGACGCGGTCGCTGTAGACCTTGTCGCCGGCAATGCGCATACCTTCTCGCTTGGGCGCGCCAACGACAGAGCTTCGGGTGTTCATGGGGCTTCCTTGTGGATAGAAATTTGATGGCGGCGTCCGGCGGCGTCTGGCGGCTTCAGGCAGCTCGGGCTTCTTCGCCCAGGCAGTCGTCAAGCATGTCCAGCGCCAGGTCCATCTGGGTCTGGGTCACGATGAGCGGGGGCGTCAAAGTCAGCACGTTGCCCATGGTCGTCTTGAACGACAGGCCGCGCGACAAGGCGCGGTATAGAACGCGCTCAGCGGCCGCGGCGGCGGGCGCCTTGCTCGCGCGATCCGTCACCAAATCAAGCCCCAGCAACAGCCCGCGCCCACGCACATCGCCAATCATCGGGTGGCGCTGCTTCATGTCTAACAAGCGCGTTAAGGCATGGGCGCCCACGCGCGCGGCGTTGCCTACCAGGTCATCGCGTTCGATGACTTCGAGGGTGGCCAACGCAGCCGCTGCAGTGACCGGGTTTTTCTCGTGCGTGTAGTGCCCAATGGCGTGCTCGGCTGCCAAGTCAAGGTCGGCGCGCGCCACACAAGCGGCGATGGGCAACACGCCACCGCCGAGCGCCTTGCCCAGCACCACGATGTCGGGGGCCGCGCCGTCATGTTCGGCGGCAAAAAATCGGCCGGTCTTGCCCAGGCCCGTGGGGATCTCGTCGAAGATCAGCAACGTGCCATGGTCATGACAGGCTTGGCGCACGGCCTGCCAGTAGCCCGGCGGCGGGATGTAGGGCACGGCGCGCGCCGGTTCGGCGATCACTGCGGCCACGTCGCCTTCACGTTCGAGCACGTAGCGCACCATCGATGCGCAGGCCAATCGGCATTGCGACAAGTTGGGCTGGCCATGCGCGTCCACCTCGTGGCCGTAGGCGCATCGATAACAACCAAAGGGCGCGACATGCTCGCTGCCTGGCAACAACGGGCCGACTTTGCCCGAACGAAACAGCGATTCGCCGCCGACGCTTGCGGCGCCAAACCCCGCGCCATGGAAGGCGTCCCAAAAGCTCAGCGTCTTGAAGCGGCCCGTGGCAGCGCGTGCCAGCTTGAGCGCCACTTCCACGGCATCACTGCCACCGGTGGTGAAGAGCACACGACCAGGGCCACCAGTGAGGGCCTCAAAGCGTGTCGACAAGGCCTCGGCCAATTCCACCGCACGCAGGCTGGCAAAACGCCGTGGCGCAAAGCTCAGCTCATCGAGCTGCGCCTTGATGGCAGCCACGACATGCGGGTGGGCATAACCGACGTGGTGCACGTTGTTGCCGTGGAAGTCCATGTAGCGCCGGCCAGTCATGTCCTCGATGTAAATGCCTTCAGCGCGGCGGATGGCCGACAAGCAGGGCGTGGACACCGACTGGTGCAGGAACGCCGCGCTGTCGCGCGCCAGCAATGCGCGCGTGGGCTCGTCCAGATGCTCGCGCTGCCAGACTTGGCGCAAGGGGCTGCTGTTGATGTCGCCTTCGCTTTGCGAAGGGCTCTTGTGCTGCGTCACGCCACGGCCTTGGCGATGCGCGAGCGCATCCACGCCGACAGCAGTTCGGCCACGATGACGATGGACACGATGGTCAGGATGATGGCGGCTACCTCGCGCGATTTGACCGTCTGAACACTTTCCCGCAGGTAATGCCCCATGCCACCGGCACCAAAAAAACCGACCACTGTGGACGCGCGGAACACCACATCCCAGGTGTAGATGGCAATGCCGGCCCAAGCCACGCGCACTTGCGGCAGCACGGCGTAAACGAAGACCTGCAAGTGACCGGCGCCGGTGGCGCGAATGGCCTCGACCGGGCCCTTGCGGATGGCCTCGATGGCCTCGGACATCAGCTTGCCGCCAAAGCCGATGCAGAACAGCGTCATGGCCAAGGTGCCGGGCAGCATGCCAAAGCCCACGATGGCCACCAGCACGATGGTCCAGATCATCTCGTGCACCGAGCGGCAAGCCATGATGAACAGGCGGCACACGGGGTAGAGCACGCGGCGCTCAGGGGTCATGTTGAACGAGGCAAACCAGGCCAGCGGCACGGCCAGCAACAGGCCCACCACGGTGGCCACATACGACATCTGAAAGGTGTCGATGATGGCGTTGATGAAGTCGGGCTTGAGCACATGGGCGATGTCGGGCGGCCAGTAGCGCCGCGACAGCACGTCAGCAATGCGCCCAAACAATCCGGGCAGGCGATCGACATCGATGCGCAGCACATTGAGCGACCACCAGACGAAACCCAGGCTGGCCAGCAGCGCCATGTACTTGTAGAGGCTTTGCGGAAAGCGAAAGCGGCTCCACTGCGGCAGCGGCTTGGCGGCGGTAGAAGTGGCGCTAGAAACGGTCGTGGCAGCAGGCGTGCTCATATCACCTTCCTGCGCGCCCAGGACGAGAAGAGCTCGCCCAGGATGATGAGCACCAGGATGACAAAGATCACGGTGGCAATGCCGCCGTAGTTGTAGCTCGCCATCTGGCGATGCAAGGCCAGACCCAGACCACCCGCGCCGACCAGACCCATGATGGTGGAGCGCCGGATGTTGACGTCCCACTCGAAGATGACGTTGCCGATGACCACGGGCAAGACCTGCGGCACGATGCCGAACATCAGAACCTGAAAGCGGTTGGCGCCCACCGCGCGCATGGCCTCCACCGGGCCGGGGTTGACGTCTTCGATGGCCTCGGCCACGGTCTTGCTGATGAAGCCGATGGAGCGTACCGCCATGGCCAGCACGCCGGCCAACGCGCCCAAACCCACAGCGGCCACAAAGACCAGGCCCCAGACGACTTCATGTACCGAGCGTGACAGTGTCATCAGCACCCGCCCGACGAGGTACGTGGCGCGCCCCAAAGGCGAGATGTTGTTGGCGCCCAGCCAGGCCACTGGGATGGCCATGAACATGCCCAGGAGGGTGGCCAAGGTGGCCATCAGCACGGTCTCGAGCGCCGGTTCCCACAGGTCCACCAAGATGGACTTGTCGAAGTCAATGAAACGCCAGGCCGACTTCAATACACCGTCTAAGGTGATGCGGGTCCAGTCGGTGTCGCCCACCACGATGGCCTCGACGCTCCAGCCCACCACCAGCGAGATCAGCGCGTAGCGGCCATAGCGCCACCACCGGGCTTGGCGGCGCGTGGCGGCCAGTTGCTCGATCAGTGCAGCATGGCGGTCGGCACGGAGGTTGGCGCCGATCAGTACGGCCGACATGGCTACAGGACTTCCATTGAATAGATGTCTGCCAGCACCGCCTTGTCGATGCGCGCGGGCGGGCCATCAAACTTCTTCAGACCATCTTGCAGGCCGATGATGCGGTCGCAGAACTCCAGTGCCAGGTCGACGTCGTGGATGTTGCACAGCACCGGCACCTTGAACTCCCGTGCGATGCCACGGATCATGCCCATCACCTCGCGCGAAATCTTGGGGTCCAAGGCCGACGTGGGCTCGTCGACCAACAACAAGCGGGGTGCCTGGATCAAGGCCCGCGCAATACCCACACGTTGACGTTGGCCACCCGACAGCGCATCGGCGCGTTTGTCCATGTGGTCGATCAGGCCGACGCGGTCCAGCAGGCGCACGGCGTCGGCGATGTCGCTCTGGGTGTAGGCACGAAACAAGCTGCGCAAGTTGCCCATGTAGCCCAGCCGCCCGGTGAGCACGTTGTCGATGACGCTCAGGCGATCAATCAGGTTGAACTCCTGAAAGATCATGCCGATGTTGCGGCGCTGGCGTCGCATGTCGCCTTCGCCCAAAGTCACCAAGTCCTGGCCGCCGAAGATCACCTGCCCGGCACTGGGCTGCACCAACCGGTTGATGCAACGAATGAGCGTCGACTTGCCTGCACCGCTGGGCCCGATGATGGCCACGAACTCTTCGGGGCCGACATCAAAGCTCAGGCCCTTGAGGATGTCCTTACCCGACGTGTAGCTGACCCGAAGGTCTTGCACCCGCAAGACTGGCGGAACAGGCTCTGGGAGGTTGCTCACGCGGCGCCTTTACTTGGTGACGTCGCGGATCACGTTGTAGTCGGCGTCACCCATCTTCACGAACTTCTCGGACTTCACGTTGGCCAAGTACTTCTTGCCGTCCTCGTTCTGGTCCACCAGCAAGAAAGTGTCGGCGATCTTTTTCTTCAAGTCCTCGCACAGCGTGTTGCGATAGACAAAGGGGTCTTGCGGCAAGAGCGGCGAATACCACAGGAAGTTGAAATCCTCTAGCTTGACCTTGCCCGCGTTGACGGTCTCCATGAAGCGGTGTGTGGCAACAAAACCCGCGTCCACCTTGCCTTCGCTCACCGCAATCGATGTCAGGTCATGCCCGCCGGAGTAGACGACTTTGGAGAAGTAGGTCTTCAGCGGCGGCAAACCAGCTTGCTTGGGGAACACCTGCTCGGGCACCAAGCCGCCCGAGGTGCTGGCCGGGTCCACGAGTGACACCACCGCGCCTTTGAGCGAGGCCACGTCAGTGAACTTGCTGCCCTTCTTGGTGATGAGCACGGACTTGTAGCCTGGGCCTGCTTCC
This sequence comes from Rubrivivax sp., assembly GCA_043776165.1. GTDB lineage: Bacteria > Pseudomonadota > Gammaproteobacteria > Burkholderiales > Burkholderiaceae_C > Rubrivivax. The sequence continues at coordinate 4,718 of JAYVRO010000024.1, forward strand.
TGGATGCCGTTCTTGATGCGCGAATAGGTGCCAAACACCTCCACCGTGGGCTCTTGCTTTTTGGCAATGACGTAGGCCTCGGGGCCAAGCACGGCCACATCGACCCACTTGCCGAGCAGGGCTTCGATCACCGACGAATAAGAGGTCGGCATGTAGAACTCGATCTTCTTGCCGGTGTTCTTGGCGAGCTGATCCAGGATCGGTTTGTAGTAGCCCAGTTCACGCAGGGAGTCTTGCGTGGGCACCAGCGAAAACTTCAGCACGCGCGGGTCTTCGCATTTGGTTTGCGCAAAGACCGGTGCCGCTGCGGTGAACGCGGTGATTGCGGTGATCACCGCCGCTGCGGCCGTGCTCAGACCACGACGCCATGGATGGCTCATGCTTGTCTCCTTCGATGGTGAATGAAATCTGTCAAGGAACGATGGCCGCGCGCAAGACCTTGCGGTCCTCGGCGTCTTGCATGGCCTGACCCACTTGGTCCAAGCCGTATTTGCCGTCGACCAGTTCGCCAAATGGAAAGCGCTTGCGGTTGACAGTGACGAAGTCCAGCGCTTCGATCAAATGGCGCGGGTGGTAGTTGTGAACGCCGCGCAGCGTGATGAGCTTGCGCAAAATCTGGTTGACGTCGATGTTGACAAACGAATCGGGGTTGACCACACCCCCCAGCACGTAGTGGCCGCCAACACGCAGCATCTGAATGCCGGCAGGGATGACGCTCGGGTAGCCGCACACCTCGATCACCGCGTCGGCACCTTCGGGTTTGCACATTGACTTGACCTGCCTGACCAGTTCAGCCTCACTCATGGCGGACGGATCAAAGACATGGTCACAGCCAAACTTGCGACCCAACTCGCGCCTTGCGGGCACGGTGTCGATGCCGATCACCAGCCGTGCACCTCGGGCTTTGGCAATGGCCGAGGCATACAAACCGAGCAGACCCAGGCCTTGCACAACCACCGCGGCGCCCATCCGAATCTCGGCCTTTTCGGTCACGCAAATCACCGTGGCCACCCCGCAGTTCACGGGTGTCGCTTCTTCGTCGGTGAGCTCGTCGGGCAGACGCAAGATCCATGAGCGCGGCAAGATGTAGCAATACTGGCCAAAACCGCCGTGATGATGCGGCGCGGTGGTGACAGCCATGTGACCGTACTTGTCCACACCGGGGCTCTTTTGCGGCAGGTCGAGCACCTCGGTGTAGTAGTTGTCACCCGGGATGAAGTACTCGCTCCAGGTGATGCGGTCGCCTATACGCAACGGATCGCCGCGCATGTCTTTCTCGATGCCCTGACCCAGCCGAACGATGGTGCCGATGATCTCGTGGCCCAGCACGCCGGGTGTCGGGTTGGGTCGGTGCCCAAGGTAGCTGTGGATGTCGCTGCGGCAGATGGTGCACATCTTGACCTTCACCAGCACCTCCCCCGGCCCTGGCTCGCGGATGGGGAACATGCGCAACTCGAAAGGCGCATTGGGTTTGTCGTAGACGGCGATCAGCCCTTCGGTGGCGGTGAGGCGCCCATCCATGGCGGCCATGATCAATCAGCCCCGTTGATGGCGAAGTCAAAGATCTGATAACTCTTGATGACGCTCGATGCCGCCTTGGCCTTGTATGCGTCGTTCAAGGGCCGGTTGATGATGAGCGGCACCTTGGTCTCGGACACCCCGCCATGGGTGCGCAGGCGGTGGCCCTTGAGGCCCGTAAGGTCGTGATTGGCGGCTGAACCACCGATGCAGGTGTCTTGGCGTGAGATCACCGCCACATCGGCTTCACGGTCGGGTGGCATGTCGAACATGCGGCAGGCGGTGGCCTTGTCCAGCGCCATCTCGATGCCGTCTAAACCGCCGATGTGGTCGATGATCTGGCGGTCGGTCACGCGCCCGCGCGACCACACGCGAACAAAGCCGCCGAGCGCGCCATGGTGGGCCACGAAGGCATCGGTGATGGGGCAGATGACGACGGTCTCGTCCTTGCCGAACTTGGCATCCAGGATGTCTTGCAACCAGATCACGTTGGGCTCGCCCGCCGCGTTGCTCTTGTCGTTCATGCCGTGGTCGGCCGTCAGGGCAACCGTCGCGCCCAGTGCTGCTAAACGGCCGAAACAATCGTCGAGCTTTTGATAGAAGCGCCGTGCGTCGGCCTCGTCGGGCGACCACTTGTGCTGCACCCAGTCAGTGAGCGACAGGTAGAGCAAATCGGGGCGGCGGGTTTCCAGCAGCTTGATGCCGGCTTCAAGCACCAGCAGCGACAGCTCCATCGAGTACATCGGCGGCTTGTCCATGCCGACAAAGGCAAGCACGTTTTCGATGCCGTTTTCGGCCATCGTGCAGCGTTCGACAAACTCCGACGAAAACGAGACATGGCCTTGGGAAACGTCCAAGCCTTTGCCCAACTGTTTGCGCAGTTTGTCCTTGGCAGTGATCGACACCACCTTGGCACCAGCCTGCGCAAACTTGGTGACGATGCTGTCGCCGCGCAGCAGTTCGGGGCCGGTCATCACCACCGGCTCCCAGGTGGCGGTGTCGAGGTAGAAGTTGCCTGAGATGCCATGTTTGGACGTTGGCGTGCCGGTGATGATCGACATGTTGTTCGGACAAGTGAACGACGGCATCGAGCCGTCCACCACCGTGGCAAAACCTTCGCGGATGAAGCGCGCCATGTGGGGAATGGCGCCGTCGGCGAGAAAGCGTTCGAGGTAGGCCGGGTCGCCGCCGTCGATGCACACCACAACGATCGGGCGCTTGGGCCAGCGGTAGTTGATGCCGTTGACGTGTACTGCCTGCGCCGAAGAAGTCATGTTCAGGAAACCTTCATGGTGATGTGAAATGCGATCAGGACGACGCGACCGGTGCGCCCAGCGCCAGATACAGCCGGGCCCGGCTTTGCAGCACGTGCTCGGACATCAGGCGCTCGGCCAGCGCTTCGTCGCGCACGGCCACCGCGTCAACGATGGCTTCGTGGTCGCGTGTGGAAATGGGAATGTTCTCTTTGCTTCGCGACAGCGTGGCGCGGCGGTAGAGGTCGAGTTGATTGACAACGCTGCGGTAGTTCGTGAGCAGTGCGCCGTTGCGGGCGGCCCTGGCCAGCAGGTCATGGAACTCGACGTTGAGTAAAAAATAGGCCTCGGGCTTGCGTTGTTTGTCCTGGGTCTTCATCTTGCGCACCACCGCACGCAGCTGATCAATGGACTCGGTGTCGATGCGCCGCGCTGCCAGTCTGCCGATCAGGCCTTCGAGCACGGCACGTACCTCGTAAATCTCACTGGCCTCTTCCAAAGAAACTTGGCGCACGAACACGCCACGGTTCTTTTCAACGCGCACCAGACCGGCCTGGCTGAGCGCCCGAAAGGCTTCACGTACCGGGCCGCGAGACACCCCCAAAGACGAGGCGATGTCGGCTTCGTTGAGCTTGGCGCCGCTGGCGATTTCGCCGGTGATGATCTGGCGCTCAAGCTCATGCTGGGCCAGCGAGGACAACGAATGCTCGCGCAAGGTCTCGAAGGCGTTGGCCGCAACGGCGCGATGGCTGGAGTCCATTTGCATGGCGGGTTGTCCGATCACAGTCTGGAGCAGGCTGCGGCACCGATCGTAAAATGCAGTTTGTAGATTGTCAACAAAGTGCAAACTCGAATTTGACTGCGCGACTCAGCTTGTTGAGCCAGGAAAGAAAACCCCGCAGGTTTGAGCCCGCAGCCGCGGATCGGTTGACACCACCGTCAAGGGCAACCCTTCCATCGCCTCGTTGCAGCGCGCCAACGTGTCGGCCTGCAGACGTTGCGAAGCCTCACGGGTGAAGAAGGTCAGGTGGGGCCAAAGAATGACGTTGTCGAGGCCAAACAGGGCCGACATCGGGTGGCCTTCACGGGCCAGGGGTTCCAGGCCGTAGACATCCAGCGCGGCGCCACCCAGTCGTCCGGCCAACAACGCGTCGCGCAATGCAGCTTCGTCAATCAACTCCCCGCGCGAGACATTGATCAACCAGGCATCCGGCTTGAGCCGCGCCAGCTCGGCAGCGCCCAACAAGTGGCGGGTCTCGGCGTTCAAGACACAGTGCAACGAGACTGCATCGCAGACTTGCAGCAGGTCTCCCAGGTTGTCGACACGTTCGATGGCGGGCGCTGTAGGCCATTCACGCACCAGTGGGTCGTAGCCCAGGACACGCATGCGAAAAGCACCCGCCATGCGG
>JAYVRO010000025.1:0-8880 GCA_043776165.1 Rubrivivax sp.
ACCAGGGCAAGACCCGGTGGATGATCATTGACGAGGCTTTTGATGCTCAAAAAACTCATCGAATTCTTGCAAGCTTTGATCAAGGACGCGGGCCGAAAAATCTTCCTGATTCTGGACAACCTGCGGGTGCATCACAGCAAGCTGGTGCGTGTTTGGTTGAGCGGCTAAATACCGGCCTGAAACAAGAGATGGGAAAGCGTTTGCCGGTGAGAACAAAAGCCAAATTGCGCGACGCAGCTGGCGGCGTTGCGAATCCGCGCGATGCCTCAACGTGAAGTCCATGGCATCGCTGTGGTTCGCGCCTTGCCACCCTGGCGCATCGCGGCACGCTCGGGCGCGTCCAACTGCGGTTTCTAGGCTGAAGGGCGCTCAACCATCGCACCAGCAAGAGCGCCAAGACCGTGCTTACAGACGCTGGCGCGCTGACCATCGGGGTGCCGCGTGACCAGGGCGGCAGTTTTGAGCCTCAGCTCATCGGCAAACACGAGCGCCGCTTCACGGGTTTTGACGACAAGGTTATCGCCATGTATGCACGCTGCATGACAGTGCGCGAGATCCAAGGCTACTTGGCCGAGATGTACGCCGTGGAGGTGTCACCCGATCTCATCAGCAAGGTCACCGACGCGGTGATGGGCGAGGTCACGTAACGGCCCTGGATGGGGTACATGACTCGTGCAGTCTGAAGGGAGTGCTGGCACCGCCCACGACGGGCGGCGTCGAAGTACCGCCGGGCTACCGGTCTCGTTTGGTCCGAGCGAACCCTAGCAGGCCGGCCATCACCAGGGCGAACAGTGCCAACGCGCTCGGCTCGGCCAGAGCGACCGGGACGATGCTGGCCGAGCCACCGCTGTAGCCGAAGCTGCCAAAGTCGCCCGGGCCGCCGGTGATGCCCGACGACTGCCGACAATCGTTAGAGAGGCTGTTGCTGTCAAGCGTCAGCGCCGCGTTCAGGGCGAACGCGCGGCCACACAAGATGCGCGCTCTGGTGTTCAGCGTGATGGCCTGATCGGCGATCAAGTTGCCGGCGAAATCCGTGTCGGTGCCCAGCGTTGCCGAGCTGCCCACCTGCCAGTACACGCCGGTGTCCAAACCACCGTTCAGGACCGTCACCAGGGAGTGGCTGGCGGTTGTCAGCGCGCTGCCGATCTGGAACACGAACAGCGCTCCCGGGTTGTTCATGGCGTCCAGGATCAGCGTGCCGGTCAATTGCGCGGTCGAAGCGAAAAAGTAGACGCCGGGTGTCAAGGTCAGGCCGCCCAGGTCTTGGCCTGTCAGATCGGCGCTGATGGCCTGGCCCGCCAGGGTGTTGTAGGCCGTCACGACGTCGGCTTGGGCCTGCTGGGCCACGCCGTCAGCAATGTGCTGTGTGCCGTGCAGGGTGATGCTGCCCGCTCCGGTGATTGAACTGCCGGGGTTCACCCCCAGGTCGCCCCACAGCGTTGTGGGGCCCGTGTTGGTGACCGCTGCAGCGCCGAGGCCGGCAAAGCTGATCGCTGAGCCCAGCACCGGCGCGGCCTGGGCGGCGGCAGCGCACACGGTGGCGAACAGCCAAGCCGCTACCACGGCCGACAACTTCTTGTTGGTACGAAGTTGGCGTTGCGTCGCGAAGCTCGATGCCGGGGGACTGGGCTGCATGGTGTCTCCAATGAAAAATCGGGGTGCAAGGATCCACGGTGGATATCTGCGCAGGTGACCATGCCGCAGAACTTGCCGGATCACAGTGCGTTGGCGTACACAGCCACGCGGCGCAGCGAGTTATCGAAGGCGCCGATCCCGGTGATTCCCAGCACATGCAGTGCGTGGTGCGCGGTCATGGTTGCCTTCGGTTGCGAGCCTCGGTTTGTACCGACGCCAAGATGTCCGGTCTGTGCGCTGACAGACGGTGAGGAGGGGCGGTCTGCACCAGACTGTCGCCAAACCTAGCCTTGACCTCGCTTGCTTGACACATTGTTGTTTCGGTGATCGGGTGCCCTGTCTCATCACCTCAAAGGCCCGTCGTGCAAGCTCACAAGAACAACCTGCTGTCAGCCTTGTCAAACACCGACGCCAAACGTTTCATGGCGCAATGCGAACCGACGCAACTGAGCTTGTCACAGGTGTTGTGTGACGTCGGCCAAACCATCCACGATGTTTACTTCCCCACCGACAGCTTCATCTCACTGATTTCGCAGCTCGATGGCCGCCACAGCCTGGAGGTCGGCATGGTCGGCAGTGAAGGCATGTTGGGGGTGCAGTTGGCGCTGGGCGTGGTGCAGGCACCGCAAAGGGCGGTGGTGCAGGGTGCGGGCGTCGCATGGCGCATGGACGCGGCTGCTTTTCGACGTGAACTCATGCGCAGCGCAGCACTGCAGTTGCGGATCTTGCGCTACGTGGCCGTGCTGTTGAACCAGCTGTCAATGTCAGCGGCCTGTTTGCGTTTTCATGAGATTGGGCCGCGCTTATCGCGCCGGCTGCTGATGAGCCAGGACCGCGCACGCGCCAATGAATTCCAAGTGACGCAAGAGTTCATGGCCACAATGCTTGGCGTGCGCCGCGTTGGTGTAACGGTCGCCGCAAGTGCCTTGCAACGAGCCGGGCTGATCGAATACCACCGCGGCTCGCTGACCGTGCTCGATCGCCCTGGGTTGGAAGCCGCATCGTGCAGTTGCTACTTGCACAACGAGCGGGCCTATACGCAACTGATGGGGAGAGCCAGTGATGGCGAAAGTGACCAACGGCCTGCGCCGCGAGAAGAGTCGACACATGCGAACGCCGTCCGTTGACGCTGACGCTTTGAAGCCGGGTTCGCCGTACGTGCCAAACGTGCCGACCTCACCAAGCGCTCCAAGCATGCCATTCGTCCCAAGCGGTGAAAGAACGCGACGTGTGGCGCTGCACATTGCGCAGCGCAAGCACATCGCCCGCGATCCGGGGCAGGCGCCAGCCATTGCACCCAGCCGGGGTCAACGCGCTGCCGACGCGGTCTCTGCTTTTGGTGGGTCGTGGACCTTCGTCGGCTTGTTTGGTTTGACGATGTTCGTGTGGATCGGCGTCAACGTGTTGCTGATGTGGCGCACCGGCGCCACCTTCGATCCTTACCCGTTCATCTTGCTCAACCTGTTCTTGTCGATGCTGGCCGCCGTGCAGGCACCGATCATCTTGATGTCGCAGAACCGCCAAGCCGAGAGAGATCGCGCCAATGCCGGCCACGACTACGAAGTCAACCTCAAGGCCGAGCTTGAAATCATGATGCTGCACGACAAGCTCGACGAGCTGAGGCACAACCAATGGAGCGAGTTGCTGGGCATCCAGCGCGAACAAACACGTTTGCTGTCGCTGTTGGCGGCAACGCGTGAACCGACCGTGCCGCAGAAGTGAGCCTTTGTGGCTTTTGTTAGGCATCGCACAGACGGCAACAGGCCAAAGCCGTAAAAACGCGGCTCGGTCGCAGGTTCCAACCTGTCACCCCCTGTTCCCCTAACGAAAGTGAAATCAAATGAACCAACGCTCGATCTCCCAAGTGATCCTGGTCACCGCGACCTTGTTCGCGCTCCCGGTGTCACAAGCGGCCATGTCCAAGCCTGACTACAAAGCCGACAAGGCGCGCATCGGTGTCAACTACAAGGCCGACAAGAAGGCCTGCAGCACGCTGACGGCCAATGCCAAAGACATCTGCGTGCAAGAGGCCAAAGCCAAAGAAAAAGTCGCTTACGCCGAACTGGAGTACGCCTACACCGGCAACATGGCCGACCAGAACAAGGTGAAGGTGGTCAAGGCCGACACCGCCTATGCCGTGGCCAAAGAACGCTGTGATGACGCCATCGGCAACAAGAAGGACGTGTGCGTGAAAGAGGCCAAGGCAGTCCACGTCAAAGCGCTGGCCGAGGCCAAGATGGTCAAGGTCGTCGGCGCCACTGCCAAGGACAACGCCAACGACGTCGCCGACGCCCAGTACAAGGTTGCTGCAGAGAAGTGCGACGCGATGTCGGGTGACGCCAAGGCAGCCTGCATATCAGCCGCCAAGATGAAGTTCGGCAAGCGCTGAAATCGCTTGGTAGCGGTCCGCCGCCTCGCAAAGTGTCGGTGAGCAAACATGCATCGTGGATTTGCTCGGCTGCTGCGCTTTTAGAGCATGCGGATCAGCGCATCGATCACGTCGTTGCCATCGGGTGACTTCAGCCGGTGCTGACGCAGCGTGCGCGCCAGATCTGCACGCGCCAGCACCCGAACATCAGCGCGGATCAGGATGCCTGCAATGGCACGTTGCACGTCCAATGTGCGGGCCAAGGGGAAGAGGCGCGCGATCTCTTGCAGGCTTTGCGCGTCGGTCAGCCGCTGCCGCGCCAAGGTGTCGAGCGCACGAACTTGCGCTGTCGGCGTTGCCATGTGACTGATGCTGTTGGTGACGGCGCGCAGCTCGGCCAAGTCGGCCAGCGAGCGGTGACGCAGGTACACCTGGGCGATCGCTACGTCGTCGTCGTTGGCGCTGGTGAGCGCGCGAACGGTGCGGGCGTGGTCTTTTGCGCTGCCCAGGCAGGCCAGCACGGCGCTGTGAGTCACCTTGTTGTGCTGCGCCGCGCCACTGGCTTGCAGTTGCAGCGCGGGGCTGGCTTCGCGCCCGAGCTCAAGCTCGCAGATGAGATCAACCTCGGCCTTGCCCACGCCATTGCGGCCCATGCGCGCAGCGATCATGTGCACCCATTCCGCCTGCTCCTGCGCGGGCAACAACCAGCCCAGCTTGCGTGCCAAAGCGAGCATGCGCACTTGCACGCTTGCGTCGTCAGCGTCGCGCGCAAAAGCCAGGAAGCGTTCACGTGAGCCACGATCACGCTCGATCGCGGCCAGCGCGGCGGCCACCTCCGGCACCCGGCTCGGCACCGGCTTGAGCGTCGCGGCGTAACGTTCGAGTTGATCGAGCAACATGCGCACTTCAGCCATCTCGCGCCGCAGCAGTTCATGCATGAAGGCCACCTTCTGCGCCGTGGTTCTCCGGTCGTCTGCAAGACCACAGACATCAGTGCGAAAACTCGCGTGCGGGTCCGCATCGGTCAGGCCTGCGGTCGCGGTCATCGAGCTGGCCGCAAAGAGGTTCACCAGTGTTGAACTGGTGCGGCCGCTGGCCACTTCGCCAGCGGGTGCTGATCGAAAATAGCGCTCAAGCAACGGCCCCGCGTAGCGCCCCAGCGGCGCCTTGGACGAGAAGCCATAGAGCACCGGCACATCTTTGAAGACATGGCGCAACCGGTCCCGGTTGCTTTGGCCGTAGCGTTCACCAAGTGAGGTGGCCAGCCGGGTGGCGTCGGCCGCCGAATGGCCCGACGCCACAAGGCTGCGCGCAACCTCGGGCGACACGCAATACGACGGCTCTGTTTTTAGCGAGTTGCAACCGAAGAGATAAACCTCTTTGAGCTGCGCGAGCACACCGGTGCACGAGTTGCTGCACGACTGGCGCTCCAGTTCGTGAACTGTCAGGAACTCGCGGTCGTCGAAACGATCGGTATAGAACTCGGTGCCGCCGTCGAAATGGCCCGAGATGATCAGTGCGTCACAGCGCACACCGCGGTTGCAGGCCGATGCCAACCAATTTGGATTGCCGGCTTCGACCAACTCGACGAAGCGGTACTTGTCGCGCGGCAGAGAACGCTGAAAAACGTCCTTCTCGTCGGACGAATTGATGGTCACGGTGCAGACCGTTTTTGTCTCGGCATGCAGCCAGGGCGAAACCGCTGCCAGCCCACACAACAAGAGCCATGTCAACGACTTGAACAGGCTGAAAAGGGATAGGGGCCGGCGGCCGTGGCGGTGCACAGGCCGAGTGTTTCACATCGCAGCATGCCTGAGGCACTTTGCCAGGCAGTGTTTGTAAGCAAGGGAGCGCGCGCGGCTGGAGCAGGTGCTGCCCTGGCTCGGTCAAGAGGCTTGCAGATTGCGGATCAGTGCGTCGACCATGTTGTCGCCCGGTGGTGATTGGCGGCGCTTTTCTTTCAAGGTCTGCACCAGCTCAGCGCTGCCGATGGAGCGCTTGTCGGCGCGAATCAGGATGCCCGCGATCGCTGCCTGCACAGGCCAGGAGCTTGTCTCTGTGTACAGCCGCGTCAACGAGTCGAGGATGCGGCGATCCGACAGATAGTGACGACCCAGCGTTTCCAGCGCGCGGACCTGCGCCTCCGACGCCGGCATCGCGGCAATACCCGCAGCGAGTTGACGCAAATCACCCACGTCGCTGATGGGTCGGTGGCGCAGATAGGTTTGCGCCAGGCGGACATCGGCATCCACCGGGCTGAGCAAGGCCTGCATCGTGCGCGCAAGACCTTCGGCGCTGCCCAGGCAGGCACGCACCGCTGCGCGCGCGACATCGTCAGGCTTGTTCTGCGGTGCCCATAGGCGTTCGAACGCGGCGTCAATCTCGTGCGCCGGGTTCAGGCCGCAGGCCAGGTCAATCTCGGTCGTGCCAACAGCCCCTTGGGCCAAGCGCTGGCCAAACATGTTCGCGAGCTCATTCAGGCGTTCATCCGTCGACAGCCAGCCCAGGTCATGCGCGAGGTTGACCATGCGCGCCCTCACCACCGGTTCATCGGCATCACGGGCAAAGGTCAAATAGCGCTGGCGCACCGCACTGTCGCGTGTGATGGCGTCTAGCGCCATCGCGACCTGCGGTGTTTGCCGCGTGCCGTCGTCCAGCGCCGCCGTGGTCCTTTGAATGCGGTCGAGGAAGACCCGGGCCTGGGCCATCTGCCCGCCCAGTATCTGGTGCACAAATTGCACCTTGTCGGCCGCCGATGGGCGGTCGTCGGCGAACCGACAGACATCGCGCCGCATGTCGGCGTGTGGATCGGCGTCGGTCATGCCTTGACTTGCCGTCATCGACTGGGTGGCGAAATGCGACAGCAGACGGCTGCTTGTGCGACCGGTGCCAACGTCGCGTGCGCCATTGGCCTGGAAGTAGCGGCCGAGCGTCGATGCGGCCACCGGCCCGAGCGGGGCGACCGACGAAAAGCCGTAGATCACCGGCACGTCCTTGAACACCAGGCGCATCCTGTCGCGGCTGCTTTCACCATGCCCTGCGTTGAGTGATTTCAGCGCCCGCTCGGCGTCGCCGCGTGAGTGACCCTCGCGCAAGAGACTGCGCACCACCTCGGCCGAGGCGCTGCTGAGCGGCTGCGGGTTGAGCGTATTGCAGCCAAAGAGATAGACCTCTTTGAGACGCGCGAACAGGCCCGGGCAGGAGTCGCTGCACGAGACACGTTCAAGCTCGGCGACGGGCAGGAATTCGCGCGATTCCAGCCGATCGGAAAAGAACTCGTTGCCACCGTCGTAGTGCCCCGAAATGATGAGCACATCACAGGCAATCGCCTTCTGACAGGAAGAAGCCAACCAGTCGGGCCGGTTGGGCTCGACCAGTTCGACGAACTGATACTTTGACGCCGGCAAGTGGCGCCGGAACGCTTCCTTCTCGTCGGCTGAGTTGACGGTGATGGTGCACACGGTTTGTTTGTCGGCCCACACCAGCGTCGTCGGCAAAGCAGCGAATGCAAGCGCAAGGATCAGGCGCAGCGGTATGGGCATAGGTAACTCCCTGGATCGGTCTGAATCGCGAGCCGGTGCGCTGCTCTTAGCCCCGCATCAAAGCCAATAGGGTTGCCGCTGATAGTTGTCGTGCAGGCGCAATTCAAAGTCACGCTCAATCGACCCCACGCCTTCAAATTCAGGGCTGGACTTGACCTGCTCGCGGGTCAAGCGCACCTTGACCATCTTTGTGGCCCAGTCGATTTGATCCGCCCAGCTGATGCCGATCAACACCTTGCGCCCGCCCGGCCACCAGCGATGGGTGTCCACCACCATGTAGCGAATGGCCCACGACTGCTCGTCAAAGACGAAGTCCTTGACCTCGCCGACGCTGCCGTCGGTGGCCAAAATTTCATAGCCGCTGACATGCTCGCTGCTGCGCAGGTGAACGTCAGCAGGCTGGAAGTCGCGCTTGAGCATTGCGTCGTTGGCCTCGCGCGCGCCCTCGGTGACCTTGCTCAATGGCTCGTAAGGCAAACCGCCCAGGCCCCACAGGTCACCGCCTTCCCAGTACGGCGGATAGTCGTAGTAGCGCAAAAATTCGAGCTCATGCTGGCGTGACACAGGCTGATGCGTGTCCACGTCAGGGCTGAATCGCACTTGCTTTTGGGTCAGCGACAACTCGATGCTTCCATGGTCGAACTTGGGCTGATGCACCGAATGCGGCGATATCAGCACGCGGCGCCCGCTGAGCCAACTGCCCGTGTCGACAACAAGGTAGCGGATGGCCCAACCACGGTCATCAAAGAAGACGTCGTTCACTGGGCCGATCTGTCCATCGCTGGCGTAGACCTCGCAACTTTTCAGTCGGCTGATACTGTTAAACATGGCGTAACTCCTTGGTCTTCAATGGCTGTTACCGGATGAGGCGCTGATGGGCGTTTTGACGTGCGTTTTGACCTGCGTTTGCTGCGCGACTGCGCCTGTGCCGATGGGCCATCGTGCTTTGCCGCGCGCGCGCTGTCCGTTCGTTGACGAACCAAAGAAGCAAACTTGTGGATGCCAACAACTTGCAGCCCACTTGCAACCAACGTTCGCTGTCGCACAGACCTTTGATGGCTGATGCGCCAAGCTGCAGGTTCCGCAAAGCGCCCACCGGTCACGGTGGCGCTGGCACACCAAGGACTTCGATGAACACCCTGCTCAAATCCGCTCTTACCGTTGCCGCTGCCATGCTCACAGTGCAGGCCAGTGCGCAGATCACGTTCTACGAGCACGACGACTTCCGTGGCCGTACTTTCAACACACAACGATCCGTCGAAAATTTCAGAAGCATTGGCTTTAACGACCGGGCCTCGTCTGTTGTTGTCGAAGGCGGTAGTTGGGAGGTGTGTG
>JAYVRO010000026.1:0-2671 GCA_043776165.1 Rubrivivax sp.
GTTCTTGACGTTTCAGGTGACCACCGCAGTTACCACCAGCACACCATGGCGCTGGTGAAGATGTCGGCGCGCATGATTGAAAACCGCTGGCTCACTGACGACTATCGCAACGTCATGCGCCTGCACTTTCACAGCCGAGTGGAGTTCATAGGCACGCTGATGGAAGGCATCTTGGCCATTGGTGCTGACGGTCGTGTGGTGGGCGCCAACCGCGGTGCGTTGGAGCAACTCGGCGTGTCAGGGGCAGGCCTGCGGTTGCACACACTGGCGAGCTTGTTCGGCACCACCGTGGGGGCCTTGGTGGACCGCTTTCGCTCGCCCCTGGCCACGCCACTGGTGGTTCGACAGGGGCAGCCGGGGCAGCAAACGCAACAAGAGTCGGGCCGCCAGTTTCATCTCTTGGCCCGCTTCAATTGGCCCGTGTGGATGAGTGTGGCCGAGGCGGTGGCGGGCACCGCACCTGTGCCTGAGCGCGAGATCGCTGCCGTGCCGTTTGCAGTGCCGTTTGCAATGCCGTTTGCAATGCCGTTTGCAGCACCTGCTGCTGCACCCGTGCAGGCCGCGTCAGCTGGCTTGGCCGCACTGCGCAGCGGCGACGCGCACATGGACACCATCATCGACAAGCTGCGCTTGGCCTTGAACCGCGACATCCCTTTGCTCATCCAAGGCGACACCGGCACCGGCAAGGCCACCTTGGCACATGCCATTCACAACGACTCCCTGCGCGGCGCAAAGCCCTTTGTGGCCGTCAACTGTGCCATCCTGACAGCGGCCCGGCTCGAAGCCGTGCTGTCGGGATTCAAGAGCGATCTGCTGGCCGGGGCCCAGCAAACCACACCGGCCGGGTCGACCGTGGCCACCAGCGGCGGCACGCTGTACCTTGCCGAGGTCGGTGAGATGCCTTTGGCGCAGCAAGGGCAGTTGTTGCGCGCGCTGCAAGAAGGGCAAGTGTTTAACCTGGACAACGCGCACCTGGATAACACCCAATCGAGATTTGCGCAGACCGCCAGCACGCGCCTGGCCATCATCAGCAGCGCACGCCACAACTTGCGCGACTTGGTGAACCGCCAGCTCTTCCGCGAAGACCTGTTCTATCGCCTCAACGGCCTGGCGGTGCGCTTGCCCAGCTTGCGCGAACGCAGCGACTTGCCTGCGCTGGCCGCACACATGCTCGAGCATTTGGGTGTGGCCAGGTGTTTGCCGCTGCGCGAGGACGTCGAGGCGTTCCTGTTGCAACACAACTGGCCGGGCAATCTGCGTGAGCTGTTCAACGCACTGCGCAGCGCCAGCGTGCTCGTGGGCCTGGGCAACTGCATCGAGCGCAGGCACCTGCCCGACGAATTGGTGACGCACGTGTTGGCGGCTGGCGCGTCAACGATGTCGAACGTTAACAGTGCCGAGTTGCCAGGCGTTTGTTCCGTGGCCACAAGCGCTACACGCGCCTTGGTGGACGTGCAACTCGACGCCATCCGCCAAGCGCTGGACGCAGCAGGCGGCAACATCTCGCAAGCCGCAAAACAACTGGGCATCAGCCGCAACACGATTTACCGAAAGTTGCGTGGGAAAACGCCCGCAGCTTGAGGGTGGCGCGTTGAGGGGAGCGCGTTGATGGGGCTGCGTTGATGGGGGCGCGTTGATGGGGCGCCATGAGAGGCCGTGCCCGGGCTCGTCGAATGAAACGTTAGTTCGAGCCCAGCGCGGCTGCAAGCTGCGCTTCCAGCGCGTTGCGATCTTCCAAGCGAAAGCCGGCGTGCACAAAAACCAGCTTGCCGTCACGGCCCACCAAGTACGACGTGGGCATGACCTTCAAGCCCAATTGTTTTGCCGACTCGCCCTTGGCGTCAAAGGCCAGACCGAAGCTCGGTGCGTTGCTGGCCAAGAATTTGTCAGCATCGGCCCGCTTGGCGTCCACATTGATGGCCAGCACTTTCAAACCGCGTGCGCCGTACTTGCGCTGCATCTCGGCCATCCAAGGGAACGACAGCTTGCAAGGACCACACCACGAGGCCCAGAAATCCACATAAACCACCTGCCCTTTTAGGTCCGACAACTTGCTGCCCACGGTACTGGCGGGCAAGTCCAGGTTGGGCACGGGCTGACCAATTTCCAGCGTCCAGGCCGGTAAGGCGCTGCATGCGAGGCCCATCGTCAAGCTCAGTCTCAAGCCCAGTCTCAAACCCAGTCTCAAACCCCAACTCAGACTCAAGCGCAACCCCGGACTGCGCCCTGCGCGACCCCATGTCGGCCGACTCACCAAGGGCGCAACAACCAGCCCGGGTGCACTGAATGCGACAGGTGTCATCACAGGTATTCCAGGCCGGTCTGCATCAAACCGACGAGGTCGATGTGGCCCACATTCAGGGCGTGCTCGGCGGCAAAGATGCCCAAGGTGACTGGCGTGAAGGTGTGATCAGTGATGAGCGCCACCAAGGCATCGATGTCGGCGCCAGAAGGCGCCGCGCCGACGACGTTGCTGTAAAGCGTTTGCACCAGCAATGCCGACGAAGGATTCGCCCCGAGGCGCGCCGTGATGGCCAGTTGCATCAGATCGGGATAGCTCATGCCGCCATCCAACAGTTGCAATCCAATGCCCACATATTCGGCATTGCGCACCGAGGGCGGCCCAAACACCGCGCCCAGTATCTTGGCCACGGTGCCTGCGTTGCCGTCC
>JAYVRO010000027.1:0-2669 GCA_043776165.1 Rubrivivax sp.
CATCACGATGGGCCGAGCGACAAAGGCGCTCTCGCGCCCGCGCAGCGCGGCGCGTGCCAGCACGGCATGCAAGGGGTGGCGCTCCACCAAGTCGAGGATGGCAGGCACGCTCTCGATCTCCAAGCCAATGCGCGGCTTCAGTGCCACCGCGGCGAGGCTTGTTTCCAGCAGCATGCGCATGGAATGCGGGCGACTGGGGATGACCAACTCTCGCTTGGCAACCTCGTTCAGCCCGATGGGCCTGCCCATCACGTCCCCTCGAACCTTGCTTTTTTCATCCACCGTTCGTGCCGACACCAAATAGAGCTGCTCTTGCAGTACCGGTTGCAAGTCAATGGCGGCTACGGGCGTGACGTTGTAGACCACGGCGCAGTCAATGCGCCCCTGCACCAACCACTCCAGCACGTAAGTCGACAATCCCTCCACCATGGTGATGCTGGCTTGCGGCAGCTGCCTTTGAAACACCTCCACCAAGGGCAAGGTCAGCAAGCGCCCGACGCTGGGGGGCACGCCCAGGGCCAGCCGCCCGGTGGGCGCGCCGCGATGGTCTTCAAGGTCTTGGCGTGCGCGCTGCGCTTGTTGCAACAAGCCGCGCCCGTGGGCCAACAATCGTTTGCCTGCTTCGGTGAGCGTCACGCCGCGCCCGTTGCGATCGAACAAGGCCTGGCGCAGCTCGACCTCCAGCGCGCGTACCTGACGCGACAGCGCAGGTTGTGCCACGCGCACAACGCTGGCGGCGCGCGTGAAGCTGCCCCTCTCGGCCACGTGTACAAAGTATTCCAGTTGTTTCAAGTCCATGGCGGCATGGTATGCCGCTTTGTTCTACCAGTTAGTGCAGATATCGCTGCAGAGCATGGCTTGTTCTGAACAAAAATCCGCAACGCTGTGTGACGCCACTGGGGTGTGGCGCCCACACGCTGCACAAGCCATCCAAAGTCAAAGGCGCCCGCCATGATCATCGACATCCACGGCCACTACACCACGGCGCCCAAAGCGCTGGAGACTTGGCGCAACGCGCAAGTCGCTGCCATCAACAACCCTTCGAGCATGCCGCGCGCAGCTGACCTCAAGATCAGCGACGACGAGCTGCGCGAGTCGATCGAAGCCAATCAGTTGCGCCTGATGAATGAGCGTGGTTCGGACCTGACGATCTTCAGCCCGCGCGCCGCATTCATGGCCCACCACATTGGTGACTTCCAGGTCTCTGCGGCGTGGTCAGCCATCTGCAACGAGCTGTGCTTTCGCATCTCGCAACTCTTTCCCGACCGTTTTGTGCCTGCCGCCATGCTGCCGCAAAGCCCTGGTGCGGACCCCGCCACCTGCATCCCCGAGATGGTGAAGTGCATCGAGCAGTACGGCAACGTGGGCATCAACCTCAACCCTGATCCTTCGGGCGGGCACTGGACATCGCCCCCCATCACCGACCGCCATTGGTACCCCCTGTACGAGAAGATGGTGGAGTACAGCGTGCCGGCCATGGTGCATGTCAGCACCAGTTGCAACGCCTGCTTTCACACCACTGGCGCGCACTACATCAATGCCGACACCACCGCTTTCATGCAGTTGCTCAGTGGTGACCTGTTCAAAGACTTTCCAACGCTCAAGCTCATCGTGCCGCACGGTGGTGGCGCGGCGCCCTACCACTGGGGCCGCTACCGGGGTTTGGCGCAGATGCTGAACAAACCCTTGCTGCAAGACCATTTGATGAACAACGTGTTTTTTGACACCTGCGTCTATCACCAGCCAGGCATTGATTTATTGACCAAGGTGATCCCCGTCGACAACCTGCTCTTTGGCAGTGAAATGATCGGCGCCGTGCGCGGCTTGGACCCCGAAAGCGGCCACTACTTCGACGACACCAAGCGCTACATCGAAGCTTCGACACAACTCACCGCTGCACAGAAGCACCAGATCTACGAAGGCAACGCCCGCCGCGTATTCCCGCGCCTGGACGCCGCCTTGAAAAAGAAGGGGCAATGAGATGTTTGAGCTGGGTGTGGTCAAGAAAAATATCGTTCGCGCTGACAAAGGCGCGGTTGCAAAACTCTCGCGTTTTGGCTCGGCCACGGTGCACGAAGCGATGGGCCGCGTGGGCCTCATGAAAACCTATATGCGCCCCATCTACACCGGCGCCAAAGCCTGTGGCACGGCCGTGACGGTGCTCTTGCAACCGGGTGACAACTGGATGATGCATGTCGCAGCCGAACAGCTGCAAACCGGGGACATCGTGGTGGCGGCCTGCACGGCCGACAACACCGATGGATTTTTTGGTGACTTGTTGGCCACATCCTTTCGCGCACGTGGTGCCGTGGGCCTCGTCATCGACGGTGGTTGCCGCGATGTACGTGACTTGACGGAGATGAACTTCCCCGTCTTCAGCAAAGCCATCAGCAGCAAAGGCACCGTCAAAGCCACGCTGGGCTCGGTCAACATCGCCGTGGTCTGCGCAGGCATGTTGGTCAACCCGGGCGACGTGGTTTTGGCCGACGATGACGGCGTGGTCGTGGTACCCGCCGCCTTGGCCGCCCGGGTGGCCATTGCTGCCGAAGCACGTGAAGCCAATGAGACAGAAAAGCGCGCCAAACTCGCCGCTGGCGTGCTGGGCCTGGACATGTACAACATGCGTGAACCGCTGGCCAAGGCCGGCCTGCGCTACATCGATTGACGAT
>JAYVRO010000028.1:0-8806 GCA_043776165.1 Rubrivivax sp.
GTGACTTCAACACCGCACTTTTCGCAAATCACGCCACGGTGCTTCAAGCGCTTGTACTTGCCGCACAAACATTCGTAGTCCTTGATCGGGCCAAAAATCTTGGCGCAGAACAAACCGTCGCGTTCAGGCTTGAAGGTGCGGTAGTTGATGGTCTCGGGCTTCTTCACCTCGCCGAACGACCAGCTGCGGATTTTTTCCGGTGAAGCCAGGCCGATCTTGATGGCATCGAAATGCTCATCGGGGGTGAATTGCTTGAAGAGGTCAAGTAGTCCTTTCATGCTTCGCTCCTTAGTTTTTCTCGAGTTCGATGTCGATGCCAAGGGAACGGATTTCCTTGACCAAGACATTGAACGATTCCGGCATGCCGGCTTCGATGGCGTGTTCGCCCTTGACGATGCTCTCGTAGACCTTGGTGCGTCCGTTCACGTCGTCTGACTTGACGGTCAACATCTCTTGCAAGATGTAGCTCGCGCCGTAGGCTTCGAGCGCCCACACTTCCATCTCACCGAAGCGCTGGCCACCGAACTGCGCCTTGCCGCCCAGCGGCTGCTGCGTGACCAAGCTGTACGGGCCAGTTGAGCGTGCGTGCATCTTGTCGTCCACCAAGTGGTGCAACTTGAGCACGTGCATGTAGCCCACGGTCACGGTGCGCTCGAAAGCGTCCCCCGTGCGGCCGTCATGCAAAGTGGCTTGTGTGCGGGTCTCGTTCAGGCCCTTGCGTTTGGCGATGTCCTCCGGGTAAGCGAGGTGCAGCATGGCGCGAATTTCGCTCTCAGCGGCGCCGTCAAACACCGGCGTTGCAAAGGGCACACCGTGGCTCAGGTTCTTGGCCATCTCCAGCACTTCGGCGTCGCTTAACTTATCAAGTGACTCAGTGCGTCCACCCGACTTGTTATACAGATCGTCGAGGAACTTGCGCAGCTCGGCCATCTTGGCTTCTTGCTGCAGCATGTTGCCGATGCGTTGCCCAATGCCTTTGCCGGCCCAGCCCAAGTGCACTTCCAGCACCTGCCCCACGTTCATGCGCGAAGGCACGCCCAGGGGGTTGAGCACGATGTCGCAAGGTGTGCCGTCAGCCATGTAGGGCATGTCTTCAACGGCCACGATTTTCGAGACCACACCCTTGTTGCCGTGCCGGCCGGCCATCTTGTCGCCCGGCTGCAAGCGGCGCTTGACGGCCAGGTAGACCTTGACCATCTTCAACACGCCTGCAGGCAGCTCATCACCCTGGGTGAGCTTCTTGCGCTTTTCTTCAAAGGCCAGGTCAAAACTGTGGCGCGTTTGATCGTTGGCGTTTTTGATGCTTTCCAACTGGTTGGCGACGTCGTCGTCGGCCGGGCGAATGTCAAACCAGTGGTACTTTTCCACTGACGTGAGATAGGCCTTGTCGATGACCGTGCCCTTGGCGATTTTGTTCGGGCCGCCATTGGCGGGTTTGCCCGTCAAGAGTTTTTCGATACGGTCAAACGCGTCGGCTTCAACGATGCGCAACTGGTCGTTCAGGTCGAGCCTGAAACGCTTCAATTCGTCGTCAATGATCTGCTGCGCACGTTTGTCGCGCACGATGCCTTCACGGGTGAAAACCTGCACGTCGATGACCGTGCCATTGGTGCCTTGATCAACACGCAAAGACGTGTCTTTCACGTCGCTGGCCTTCTCGCCAAAAATGGCGCGAAGCAGCTTTTCTTCTGGCGTCAGTGTGGTCTCGCCCTTGGGGGTGACCTTGCCCACCAGCACGTCGCCGGGGTTGACTTCAGCACCCACGTAGACGATGCCCGACTCATCCAAACGAGCCAGTTGCTGCTCGCTGAGGTTCGGGATGTCACGGGTGATTTCCTCGCTGCCCAGCTTGGTGTCGCGCGCCATCACCACCAGCTCTTCAATGTGGATCGAGGTGTAGCGGTCTTCGGACACCACACGCTCGCTGATGAGGATGGAGTCTTCGAAGTTGTAGCCGTTCCAGGGCATGAAGGCGACCAACATGTTCTGGCCCAGGGCGAGTTCGCCCAGGTCGGTGCTGGCGCCGTCGGCGATCACATCAACAGCCGCGACTTTGTCGCCGCGTTTGACGATGGGGCGCTGGTGGATGTTGGTGTTTTGGTTGCTGCGCTGGTACTTGATGAGGTTGTAGATGTCTACGCCTACTTCACCGGCCACCGTTTCGGTGTCGTTGACACGAATGACGATGCGGTTGGTATCAACGTAGTCAACCACACCACCCCGGCGTGCCGTGACCACGGTGCCAGAGTCGACCGCTGCAACGCGCTCAACACCGGTACCGACAAAGGCCTTCTCGGGGCGCAGCACAGGCACCGCTTGACGTTGCATGTTGGCGCCCATCAGTGCGCGGTTGGCATCGTCGTGCTCCAAGAAGGGCACAAGAGATGCCGCCACCGACACGATCTGTGTGGGCGCCACGTCCATGTACTGCACACGCTCAGGTGAAAGAAGCACCGACTCGCCGTTTTCACGGGCCGACACCAACTCATCCGTCAAACGACCATCCGTGCCCAGCGACGCATTGGCCTGCGCAATGACGTACTTGCCTTCTTCAATGGCCGAGAGGTAATCGATTTGCATCGTCACCTTGCCGTCGATCACGCGGCGATACGGTGTTTCCAAAAAGCCGTATTCGTTCAACTGCGCGTACAAAGCCAGCGAGTTGATGAGGCCGATATTCGGGCCCTCAGGCGTCTCAATCGGGCAGACACGACCGTAGTGCGTCGGGTGCACGTCACGCACCTCAAAACCAGCACGCTCACGGGTCAAACCACCCGGGCCCAGGGCCGAGACACGACGCTTGTGCGTGATCTCGGAGAGCGGGTTGGTCTGGTCCATGAACTGGCTCAGCTGGCTGGCGCCAAAGAACTCTTTCAGTGCCGCCGAGATGGGCTTGGAGTTGATCAAGTCATGCGGCATCAGGGGTTCGGCTTCGGCCTGACCCAAACGCTCTTTCACCGCCTTTTCAATGCGCGCCAAACCGCTGCGGTACTGGTTCTCAGCCAGTTCACCAACGCAGCGCACGCGGCGGTTGCCGAGGTGGTCGATATCGTCCACTTCGCCATTGCCGTTGCGCAGGTCAACGAGGATCTTGACAACGTCAAGCAAGTCTTCGTTGGAGAGCGTCATCGCGCCTTCGGGCACATCACGCCCAACGCGAGCGTTGAACTTCATGCGGCCCACGCGGCTCAAGTCGTAGGTGTCGGCACTGTAGAAGAGGCGGTTGAACAAGGCCTCTACAGCGTCCTCAGTCGGCGGCTCGCCGGGGCGCATCATGCGGTAGACGGCAACGCGCGCAGCCAACTGGTCGGCCGTCTCGTCACTCGCTAACGTTTGACTGATGTAGGCACCTTGGTTGAGCTCATTGGTGTAGAGACATTGCATGTCCTTGACACCTGCCACGCGCAGCTTTTTCAGCAACAACTCAGTGACTTCTTCATTGGCCTTGGCCACGATTTCACCGGTGTCGGGGTCGACAACGTTGCGGGCAATGACACGGCCGACCAGAAAGTCTTCAGGCACGCTGACAAAACCCGTGCCGGTTTGCTCCAACTGGCGAACGTGGCGTGCCGTGATGCGTTTGTCTTTTTCAACGATGACTGCGCCGCTCTTGTCCGTCAGGTCAAACCGGGCCACTTCGCCCTTCAAGCGCTCGGGCACAAACTCCATCTGCGCGCCAGCGTCCATCAAGCGGAAGTTGTCGTTGACAAAGAAATGCGCCAGGATGGCTTCAGGGTTCAGGCCAATGGCTTTGAGCAGAATAGTGACTGGCATCTTGCGACGTCGGTCAACACGGAAGTACAGGATATCTTTGGGGTCGAACTCGAAGTCGAGCCACGAGCCGCGATAGGGGATGATGCGCGCGCTGAACAAGAGCTTGCCCGAGCTGTGCGTCTTGCCCTTGTCGTGCTCAAAGAACACGCCAGGGCTGCGGTGCAGCTGGCTCACGATGACACGCTCGGTGCCGTTCACCACGAAAGAGCCGTAGTCGGTCATGAGCGGAACTTCGCCCATGTAGACCTCTTGCTCTTTGATCTCTTTGACGGCTTTCGCAGGGTGCGACTCGCGGTCGTAAATGATCATCTGCAACTTCGCGCGCACAGCAGCGGCGAAAGTCAGGCCACGCTGTTGGCATTCACGCACGTCAAAGGGCGGTTTGGCGATGTTGTATTCGATGAACTTCATCTCGACGTACTGGTTGTGCGAGACGATGGGGAAGGCGGACAAAAACGCCGCTTGCAAACCCTCGGGTTTGCGCTTGGCGGCTGGCACGTCTTTTTGCAAGAACGCGACATAGGACTCCCGCTGCATGGTGAGCAGGTAGGGGACATTCAGAACACTTGCACGCTTACCGAAGCTCTTGCGAATACGCTTGCGCTCGGTGTAGGTGTAGGGGGTTGCTTGCGCCATTGAACTCTCCGTGTCGAGAACGCGCACCTGGCCGGGCACGCATTTCGTCGGCGACTGGCCAGACCCTGTGAGACATCGGTCTGATAGCTTGGTGGCAGGCCACTACCTGCCGCTGGCGGACAACCCTGGCGTTGCACCAGAGCCCGACCAAGCCGGTTTTCTGCAGTCGGATCAGAAAACACTGCAAAACCCAAAGGTTTTGCGCTGTTCTCAGCAGGCCATCGCAATCCGCTGGACGCCGGCTGTAGCGAGCGAGCCGAGGTCAGTTCGAGAAGCGCAGCCGTACACCTGTACGGCGAGCATCGCAGGACTGATATCGGTTCGCGCAGTAAGCCGGCGCCGATGGATTTATTTGACTTCGGCTTTTGCGCCAGCGTCGAGCAACTTCTTCAAAGCGGCCTCTGCGTCTGCCTTGGGAATGGCTTCCTTGACAGCCTTGGGAGCACCGTCAACCAAATCCTTGGCTTCTTTCAGGCCCAGACCAGTGAGTTCGCGCACGGCCTTGATGACTTGCACCTTGTTGGCGCCAGCTTCGAGCAGCATGACGTTGAATTCGGTCTTTTCTTCGACCACGGCAGCAGCGGCACCACCGCCTGCGGCGGGCGCAGCCATCGAGGCCGCTGACACGCCAAACTTTTCTTCAATGGCCTTGACCAGGTCATTGAGCTCCATCACCGTCATGCTGTCCATCGCGGACAGGAATGCGTCTTTATCGAATGCCATTTTGTTTTCCTACGAATGATTGAATGGGTTGAACTGTGGATGCTGTTTTGACCAGCGCTCAGGCAGCAGCAGGGGCTTCGACGGGGGCGCTTTCGCCAACGTCTGCATCACCACCTTGCTTCAATGCCAATGCCGCCAACACACCAGCCAAACGCTGTATGGGCGACTTGAGCAGCCCGGCCACCTGAGAGATGAGCACTTCACGGCTCGGGATGGCTGCGAGGGTTTTGATCCCGTCGACAGTCAACACCTTGCCAGCGTAGGCGCCACCTTTGATGACCAGCTTGTCGTTGCCTTTGGCGAAGTCAGCAATGACTTTTGCCGCGGCCACTGCATCTTCTGAAAAGCCGTAAATCAGCGGGCCAACCATGGCATCTGAGGCGGCCTCAAACGGCGTGCCAGCCACCGCGCGACGGGCGAGTGTGTTCTTCAAAACATGAAGGTACACACCCTTTTCGCGGGCTTGCCGACGGAGCAGATCGAGTTGCGCCACAGTGAGGCCACGGTATTCGGCCAACGCCAGCGTCTGCGAGCGGGCGGCTTGCGCCGACACGTCCGTGACCACGGCTGCCTTCTCGTTGCGATTAAGACTCAAGGTCTGTTCCTCACAAAAACGTGCTCTGGGGGCGCTTGGCCCTTGCAGCACACCTGAAATCAGCGATCAACTGGCTTGGACACCCTGGGTAGGACAACCATTGCAGTGGGACCGCCATCTGCGCTGACGGGCAACTTGATGCAAGCACCTTGTTGCCGATTAAGGATTGACATGTCACCTTGGCCGGGCCGCAGTTTGCACATCTCTCCGTCAGCGGTCTTGGATGGCCTGATTTGGTTGGCTCTGGTTGCCCAAAGTCAATTCAAAACAGCCCACCAAACTTCTGAGGTCGTGCGCCAGACAGAGCGCACAACCTGTTAAATCAAACGTTAAAACTGTCGAGAAAGCAGATCAATTCGCGCCAGCAGCAGCGATCGAACCAGTGTCCACACGGACACCCACGCCCATGGTGGAAGACACCGCCACCTTCTTCAAATAGATGCCCTTACTGCTGGCCGGTTTGGCTTTGTTCAGCGCGTCGATCAGGGCACGCAAATTGCCCGTGAGCTTGTCGCTGTCAAATGAGCGGCGGCCAATCGTGCTGTGCACGATGCCGGCCTTGTCCACACGAAACTGCACCTGACCGGCCTTGGCGTCGCGCACGGCCTTGGCGACGTCGGGGGTGACGGTTCCGACTTTCGGGTTGGGCATCAAACCACGCGGGCCCAGGATCTGGCCCAACTGGCCGACGATGCGCATGGTGTCGGGTGAAGCGATGACGATGTCAAAGTCCATCTTGCCGGCCTTGATCTCGGCAGCCAAGTCATCCATGCCCACGATGTCAGCACCGGCCGCACGTGCTTCTTCCGCCTTCGCGCCCTGGGCAAACACGGCCACACGTTTGGTCTTGCCTGTGCCATTGGGCAGCACGACCGCGCCGCGCACAACTTGGTCAGATTTTTTGGCGTCGATGCCGAGCTGCACGGCCACGTCGATGGATTCATCAAACTTGGCTGTGGCGCAGTCTTTGACGATGCCCAAAGCATCATCCAGCGGGTACAGCTTGTTGCTGTCGACTTTGCCTTGCAAGGCTTTGGTTTTTTTGGTGATGGTCGTCATGTTCAGACTCCTTCAACAATCAGGCCCATAGAACGGGCCGAGCCCGCGATGGTCTTCACTGCAGCGTCCATGTCGGCGGCAGTGAGGTCTTTGATCTTGGTCTTGGCAATCTCTTCAAGCTGAGCGCGCGTGACCTTGCCCACTTTTTCAAGGTGCGGCTTGCCCGATCCTTTTTCGATCTTGGCCGCCTTCTTCAGGAGCACCGTTGCGGGTGGCGACTTGAGGATGAAGGTGAATGATTTGTCAGCAAATGCCGTGATCACCACAGGCAGCTTCAGGCCCGGCTCGTAGCTCTGCGTTTGCGCGTTGAACGCCTTGCAGAACTCCATGATGTTCAGGCCACGTTGGCCCAAAGCGGGGCCGATGGGAGGCGAAGGGTTCGCCTTGCCTGCCGGTACTTGCAGCTTGATAAAGCCGACGATCTTCTTTGCCATGAAAGGCTCCTCGAGTGCAAACGCTCCGAGTCAAAGACTGCGAAGCTCCTCGTCAATGGCGACCCTGAAACTTGGAACAACAGGCAGCGCCGGGTCGCGCCACATCCACCTGTTGCAGATTGCTTAAACCTTTTCGACCTGCGCGAAATCGAGTTCCACCGGTGTGGCGCGGCCGAAAATAGTGACCGACACACGCACCTTGCTCTTCTCGTAATTGACTTCTTCAACAGCGCCGTTGAAATCGGTGAATGGGCCTTCTTTGACACGCACCAGTTCGCCCACCACCCACTCCACCTTAGGCCGAGGCTTGTCGATGCCTTCTTGCATCTGGTTGACGATTTTCATCACCTCGGCTTCAGAAATGGGAGCAGGGCGATTGCGCGCGCCGCCCACAAAACCGGTCACCTTGCTGGTGTGTTTGACCAAGTGCCAGGTGTCGTCGGCCATGTCCATTTCAACCAGCACGTAGCCGGGGAAAAAGCGCCGCTCGGTCACTGATCTTTTGCCGTTTTTCAGCTCCACCACTTCTTCGGTGGGCACCAGGATGCGGCCAAATTTGTCTTGCATGCCAGCGCGGTCAATGCGCTCACGCAGGTTGCGTTCGACGGCCTTCTCCATGCCGGAATAAGCGTGCACGACATACCAACGTTTGGTGTTGATCTCAACAGCGACGGGCGCGACAACCGCCGCCGCAGCGGAGTCTCCTGGGGTGAGTGTGGTTTGTTCGGTCATGACAGTTAGCTTCAACGCCTCCAGCCCAGGATCAAGTCGTACAACAGCCACTCAAGCGTTTTGTCCGTCAGCCACAGAAACAGCGCCATCACAAAAACAAACGCGAAGACGTAGCCGGTCATTTGCAGCGCCTCATTGCGCGTGGGCCACACCACTTTGCGCGCTTCTTTCACGGCATCGCGGCCGAAGGCAATGAGTTGTTTGCCTGACTCCGATGTGAAGAACAAAACCACAGCCAAGACCAAAGTGAACAGCAAGGCCGCCACACGCAACCACAGGTCTTGTGCGCTCAATGCGTAGAAGGCCACCACGGCGCCGACCAAGAGCACGGCAGCGCCAGCGAGCTTGGCTTTGTCAGCGCCCGTTGAAACGGTTTCGACTTGCGGTTGTGTGGACATGGCGGTCTTCAAGGCCTCTGGCAGTGCGGCAAATGCAGCTCGGCGCGCTGCTTGATTCAGGAACAAGGACCGCGAGGCTCAAAACGAGTTGCGGGCCAACTTTTGACATCACCCAAATGGGCCAATTGCGACAACTGGCACATCAGGTGGCAGGGGCAGAGGGAATCGAACCCCCAACCTTCGGTTTTGGAGACCGACGCTCTGCCAATTGAGCTATACCCCTTCTGCTCGGCTTATCTTGCTGCTGCGCTTGGCATCTTGACCCTCTCGTGCTCGCCGTACTGAAGTACGGCTGTGCGCGGTTCGGATCAACCTGCCTTCGCTCGCAACGCAAGCTAAGCCGTGCGGCACGCTTTACCCCTTATTCGATGATTTTGGCCACGACGCCGGCACCGACGGTGCGGCCACCTTCACGAATGGCGAAGCGCAGGCCTTCTTCCATCGCGATGGGGTTG
>JAYVRO010000029.1:0-8770 GCA_043776165.1 Rubrivivax sp.
TGGTGCGCCCGGGCAGTGAGGGCAAGGTGGGTGCCTTGCTTGACTACTGGGGTGCGAGCAAGGCGCGGGCCGTTGCCGTGAGCGGTGACCTCACGGCCAAGAAATTGGGTGTTGGTGCTGACGACATCAAGGCGCTCAAAGGCCGCATCGACCACGTGTATCACCTGGCTGCGGTATATGACCTGTCAGCCGACGCCGAAAGCCAAGTCGCCGTGAACATCGAAGGCACACGCCACATGGTGGAGTTTGCCAAGGCGATTGATGCCGGCCACGTGCACCATGTGTCGAGCATCGCGGCTGCCGGCCTCTATGAAGGTGTCTTCCGCGAAGACATGTTTGAAGAAGCTGAGGGCTTGGATCACCCTTACTTCATGACCAAGCACGAGAGCGAAAAGATTGTGCGCAAAGAGTGCAAATCGCCGTGGACGGTTTACCGCCCAGCCATGGTCGTGGGTGACTCATTGACGGGTGAGATGGACAAGATCGACGGCCCGTACTACTTCTTCAAGTTCATCCAGCGCATGCGCCAGATCTTGCCGCCATGGTTCCCCAGCGTGGGGCTGGAAGGCGGGCGCGTGAACATTGTGCCCGTGGACTTTGTCGTTAAGTCCATCGACCACATCAGCCATCTGGTCAAAGCCGGTGGTGGCTGCTATCACCTGGTGGACCCCATGGGCTACCGAGTGGGTGACGTGCTTGACATCTTCACCAAGGCCGCGCACGCGCCCAAGATGAGCTTGTTTGTGAACGCCGCGCTGCTGGGATTCATCCCCAAAGGCGTGAAGAAAGGCCTCATGGCTTTGGCGCCCGTGCGCCGCGTGCGCAACGCCGTGATGAAGGATCTGGGTGTGCCAGAAGACATGATGACCTTCATCAACTACCCCACACGGTTCGATCGCCGCGCCACCGACGCCGCACTCAAGGGCAGTGGCATCGAGTGCCCCGACCTGCGCGACTACGCCTGGCGGTTGTGGGACTACTGGGAGCGCCACCTCGACCCCGCGCTGTTGGTTGACCACAGCTTGAAGGGCACCGTGGGTGGCAAGGTCGTGCTCATCACCGGTGGCTCGTCAGGCATTGGTTTGGCAGCGGCGATCAAGTTTGCTCAGGCCGGGGCCATTACCGTGATTTGCGCGCGCGGTGAAGACAAGCTTCAGCAGGCGGCGAAGGAGATCAAAGACGCCGTCGGTCAAGATGCTAAGGTCCATTGTTATTCGGCCGACATTGCCGATGAAGCCAGCTGCGCGGCATTCGTCAAACAGCTCACTGAAGACCATGGGGGCGTTGACTTTTTGATCAACAACGCGGGTCGCAGCATTCGTCGCGCCATTGAAGCCAGCTACGACCGCTTTCACGACTTTGAGCGCACCATGCAGCTCAACTACTTTGGCAGTTTGCGCGTCACCATGGGCTTGTTGCCGGGCATGGTGGCAAAGCGGCGTGGCCACGTCGTGAACATCAGTTCCATCAGCGTGTTGGTGAACGCACCGCGCTTCAGTGCCTACGTGGCCAGCAAGGCCGCGCTGGATGCGTGGACGGCCTGCGCGTCCAGTGAGTTTGCTGACCAAGGCGTGACGTTCACGACTGTCAACATGCCGCTCGTGCGCACGCCCATGACGGCGCCCACCAAGATCTACGACAGCATGCCTTTGCTCATGCCCGACGAAGCGGCCGACATGATCGTGCAGGCTTGTATCGACAAGCCTGTGCGCGTGGCCACGCGCCTGGGTGTGTTCGGCGAGGTCTTGCACGCCGTGGCGCCGCGCGTGACACAGATTGTCATGAACACGACCTTCCGCATGTTCCCCGACAGCGCGGCCGCCAAGGGCGACAAGGGCGCCAAGCCGCAGCTCTCGGCTGAGGCCATTGCCTTGTCGCAAGTGATGAAAGGCATCCACTTTTGAACCGGCGTGGCCGGGGCGGGCTGGGCGAGACGCCCAATCTCGGCGCCCGCGCCTCTCAGCTGGCCACGCGCAGCACCAGCTTGCCAAAGTTGGCGCCACTGAAGAGTTTGTCGAGCGTGGCGGGGAAGGCGCTGATGCCACCTTCCACCACGTCTTCCTTGCTCTTCATGCGGCCAGTGGCGAGGTGAGCTGCCATCTCGGAGATGGCCACGCCGTAACGGGGTGCGTAGTCGAACACCACGATGCCTTCCATTCGCGCCCGGTTGACAAGCAGTGAAAGGTAGTTCCTGGGCCCGGCCACGGCGCCTTCGTTGTTGTACTGGCTGATGGCACCGCAGATGACGATGCGCGCTTTGGGGCGGATGCGTGTGAGCACGGCGTCCAAAATCTCGCCGCCCACGTTGTCGAAATAGATGTCCACCCCTTTGGGGCAGTGCTCACGCAGGCCGTCTTTGACGGCACCGGCCTTGTAGTCGATGCAGGCATCAAAACCAAGCTCTTTGACGACCCATTCGCACTTGGCTGCACCACCCGCAATGCCCACCACGCGGCAGCCTTTGAGCTTGGCCAATTGGCCCACAGTCTGGCCAACGGCACCGGCCGCGCCTGAGACGACAACGGTCTCACCGGGCTGCGGCTGGCCCACGTCCATCAAACCAAAGTAAGCCGTCATGCCGGGCATGCCCAGCACGTTGAGCCACTGCGTGGCACTGCCCAACTCGAGGTCGATCTTGTGGACGTTGGCGCGTTTGATGTCGTCTTGCGCCACCAGCAAATATTCCTGCGCACCTGGGTAAAAGGAGACGTGTTCGCCGACTGAGAAAGCCGCATTTCTAGACGCCACCACGATGCCGATGCCGCCTGCACGCATCACCTCACCAATGGCCACAGGTGGGATGTAGCTCTTGCCTTCGTTCATCCAGCCCCGCATGGCCGGGTCCAAGGAAAGCATCAGCGTTTTGATGAGCACACCGCCTTCACCAGGCTCGCCCACCGGTTCGGTGGTGAACTGCCAATCGCTGGCCTTGACGTTGCCCAGGGGGCGCGCTGCGAGTCGCAGTTGGTGATTAACAGTTGAGGTGAGTGTGATCATGTTGAGCGCTCGTTGGACGAGGTTGAGATTGAAAAATCAATGATCCACCGCAGTGCAACCATGCACTTCCACGGTGACATGGCGCAACAGCGCCAGGCCGGACAGGCGGTCGCGGTAGTCGCTGGCGGGCAGCGGGGCGTCAGCCACCACAGAAAGTGCCGCGCACCAGGCGCGGCTGCCGACTTGCCAGACGTGAAGGTCGGTGATCTTGGCGTCGCCGTCGCTCTCTATCAAGCGCTGGATGTGCGCCGACAAAGCCGGGTCGGCTGTGGCGTCAACCAAGGCCCGCGCGCTGCCTTGGAGCACACCTATTGACCAATGGCCGATCACCAGCGCACCCAAGAGCGCAACGGCGGGGTCCAGCCAATTCAGACCGAACAGCGCGCCGCCACCGAGCGCCAGCAGTGCCAGCACGGAGGTGAAGGCGTCAGCCAGCACGTGCAGTGTGGCGGCGTTGAAGTTGTGGTCGCCGTGATTGCCATGCGTGTTGGCGCTGTGCGCATGACTGTGACCGTGCTGATGATCGTGCCCGCGCCCCTGCTTGTGAGCCTGGTTGTGAACCTGGTTGTGAACCTGGTCGTGAGCTTCGTGGTGGACCTGGGTGCGAGCCTTGTTCTGAGTCGGGTTGTGCGCATGGCCGTGGTGACTGTGCCCACCCTGCTCGCCGCGCGTCAAAAGCCAAGCGCAAACGAGATTGACGACCAGGCCCAGCGCGGCCACTGTGGCCGCTTCGCCATAGGCAATGGTGCGGGGTGCCTGCAACGCCAGGGCGGAATCAACGATCAACCACAGCGCCGCGCCCATCAACGCCAAGCCACTGGTGTAGGCGGCCAGCACCTCGATCTTCCAGCCGCCAAATGCATAGGCCTTGCCCACTGCTGCGCGTGCCGACAAGCGATAGGCCAACACCGCGCCGCCGAGCGCCAGCGCATGCGTGCCCATGTGCCAACCGTCGGCAGTGAGCGCAAGTGAGGACGTCCACCAGCCGGCCACCAGCTCGCAAACCATGGTCACCAAGGTGATGACGACGACCGAGCTCAAAGCACGTTCCCGTTGAGCCGTGCTGCCGTCGGCATAGCTGTGGCTGTGGGCCAGCGCCGCGTTGTTGTGGGTGTGAGTTTGGCTGTGGATGGTCATGTGAAAAAGTTAATCTGTAGCCATCACCCCATCACCCCATCAACCAGGGCCAGACAAAAGCAAACCAAGCCCCGACAACGAAGAGCGCGACCGAGCCGCAATAAACCCACACTGAAAAGCGCCGTGTGCGCAAACATGCATCGCGCAAATGGGGCTCCAAGGGGCAGGGCGCAAAACGCTGGCGCCATTGCAGCGCGCCGGCCAGCGCCAGCATCACAGCGGCCATGCCAAAGACCCACGCTTTGTTCTCTGACAACCACACGAGTTGCGGCAGCGTGGCCACCAATGACGACATGACCGCACCCGCGCCCAGGGTAACGAGCAAGGCGGGCAAAGCGCAACACAGCAAGGTGCCGCTGCTGGCCAACAGTGACAACCAGGCGCTGCCCAGGCTGCTACGCAAACTGGCCTTGCCGTAGCTGTGCGTCGGGGTCATCGGGCGAGGCTGTTGAAACGCATGAGTAAGCGCATGACCAAGCGCATGAATTGGCGCATGAACTAGCGCGCTCTCATCGCAGCGCGAATCGCGGCCACGCTGTCGCTGCTGGCTTCGAGCTTCACCACGGTGAAGCCCGCGTCAACGATTTCGCTGCGCAGTTGTGCCTCGTCAAATACTTGGCCTTCGCGCGCTTCGACGGCCACCACTTTGCGCGCCAGATTCACGTACACCGCCTTGGTCTGCGGCAAAGCCAGCAGCCGCCGCTCGATGCCTTGGGCACAAAACGCGCAGACCATGCCGTTGACGGTCAGGCGTGTGGTGTCGGCGGCATGCACCGAACTGGCCAAACCGAAAATGGCCCATGTCAAAACCTTGATGGGTGACGACTGCATGGCGTGCCTCGGCGTTAAAAAATGTACATGGCGTTGGCCCGAGCTTGGCGTTGGCGGTTGACACCCGCTTCGACAAACCAGCCCTTGTTGATGAGCCTCAGCATGGGCGTGATCTCTGGGCTGCGTGACAAGCCGCGCATGCGACGCACTTCGACCACCAACCAGGGCTGGGTGTCTTCGTACTCGGCCTCGAAGAAGCTGAACCCGGCACGCAGCGCAGCGTAGTCGTGGCGCACACCGGCGGCACGGTACAAGCGTGCGTTGGCTGAGAGGTACAAGCGCGTGGTCTCGAAGTCGGCCTGCACGCCCGGCGCCCAGAGCGTGCGACTGCCGCTGAACTGGTTGCCGCGTGCATCGCGCACGGTGCCCACACCGCCCACAAACCAAAGATTGGTTTGCGAATGTTCTTCATTCCATCGCGCCAAAAGCCGCGTGACGTTAATTTCGGTCAACTCGAGCGTTAACTTTTTGTCGTCAGAGCGCATCCACAGGGCACCCACGCCCAATGCGTCACGCGCGGTGAAGGCATGGTTGGCAGACACATCACGCCAATTGGTGCCCAGGTCCAGCATCACCATCTGGCTGTCTTTGAAGCCCATTGGAGCGGCCGCACTGAACAGAGGGGCCAGGACCAGCCCCGCTGTACAAAGCCAAGCGCAAGGCGCTTTCATTTCTCGGGAATGATTTGCGTCAAGGTGTAGTGACCATCGCGCTTCTCAGCAGCGAAGCGCACTTTGCCACCCACCGCCAAGCCGTCAAGCATCTTGGGTTCTGCCACGCGGAACACCATGGTCATGGGAGGCATGTCCAAGTTCTTGATCTCACCATGGCGCAGCGTGACCTTGGCCTGTGCCTTGTCGATCTTCGTCACTTCACCGTCGGTCGTGGTGGCTTGCGTTGACGCCTGAGCGGCGACTTGTGCGGCCGACTGTGCAGCGACTTGCGCTGGGCTCAAAACAATCGCCAATACCGTGGCACAGAGCCACACTTTGAAGCCTGATGTCATGCTCAACTCCTGACGCATCGTTGATGCGCAGCAGATTGTGCCGTGATGACAAAGACCTCGTCCCTACAATTCCTTTCATTACCACCGCCTGGCCATCATGAGCGATACGTCAACCCCAACGCCTGAGCATCCTCTGGAACACATCACGCCGCGCGACCAGGCCGAAATACTGGCCCAGGCCTTGCCCTACATCCGTCGCTTTCATGGCAAGACCTTGGTCATCAAATACGGCGGTAACGCCATGACTGATCCCGCGCTGCAACAAGACTTTGCCGAAGACGTGGTGCTGCTCAAGCTGGTGGGCATGAACCCGGTGGTGGTGCACGGCGGCGGGCCGCAGATCGACGGGGCCTTGTCGCGACTGGGGAAAAAGGGCACGTTCATCCAAGGCATGCGCGTGACCGATGAAGAAACCATGGAAGTGGTGGAGTGGGTGTTGGCCGGCCAGGTTCAGCAAGACATCGTGGGGCTCATCAACGCCGCCGGTGGCAAAGCCGTGGGGCTGACGGGGCGAGACGGCGGGCTCATCCGCGCGCACAAGCTGAAGATGGTGGACAAGGACAACCCGGCTATCGAACACGACGTGGGGCTGGTGGGCGAAATCACATCGATCGACCCTTCAGTGGTGAAGGCGCTGCAAGACGACCAGTTCATCCCCGTCATCAGCCCGATCGGTTTCGGCGAGAACAACGAGAGCTACAACATCAACGCCGACTTGGTAGCGGGCAAACTGGCCACCGTGCTGAAAGCCGAAAAGCTGATGCTGCTGACCAACACACCCGGCGTGCTGGACAAAGCAGGCAAGCTGCTCACCAACCTGAGCGCCCGGGAGATCGATGCACTCTTTGCCGATGGCACCATCAGCGGTGGCATGCTGCCCAAGATCGCCGGCGCGTTGGACGCCGCCAAGAGTGGCGTGAACGCTGTTCACATCATTGACGGGCGCGTGCCGCACGCGATGCTGTTGGAGATCCTGACGGACAAGGCCTACGGAACAATGATTCGCTCGCATTGATGGTGAGCAAGACGTTGAGCAAGCCGTTGAGCAAACCCCCCGTCTGGCTCTTCGACCTCGACAACACGCTGCACAACGCGTCGGCGGCTTCGTTCCCGGCTTTGCGCGTTGCCATGGGTGACTACATTCAACGCCACCTGGGCTTGACTGCTGAAGAATCCGATGCCCTGCGTTCGCGTTACTTCAAACGTTACGGCGCCACGCTCCTGGGCTTGGTACGTCATGACGGTGTTGACGCCGCGCACTTTTTGCATGAAACACATTTGATGCCTCGCCTGGAGGCCTTGGTGCATGGACATGCCCATGACATCGCCGCGCTGCGCCAGTTGCGCGGCAAGAAGATCTTGCTCACCAACGCACCGCGCCGCTACACCGAACGTGTGCTCGGCGTGCTGGGCATCGGGCGCTACTTTGACGCCGTACTTTCTATCGAAGACATGGCCATGTTTGGCCAGTTGCGCCCCAAGCCCGACGCGCGCATGTTGCGCTGTCTGGCCGCCAAGTTAAAGGTTCATCCGAGGCGATGCGTGTTGGTAGAGGACGCCCTTGAGAACCTGCGCGGCGCGCGCCGTGTGGGCATGCAAACGGTGTGGATGCAGCGCTGGTTGCGCCGCTCCACTTGGGCGCCAGCGGCAGCTGTGCGCACGCGCATCACCCCGGCTTGTGTCGACCAACGGGTGACGAACCTGCGCGGTCTGCTGCGCGGCAAAGTCGGCTGCAAGCAGTGAAAAGGCCCTGACAGTGCGGTGACGTTGGGCGCACTTCGGCACCCTGCGATGTCAGTGTTTACCTGCCCCGGGAGCCGCGCCGCTGCTGTGCAAAATGCTCGCCACCGATCCCGTCCCGAACAAAAAGAAAGCGCGTGCCGCCATGTCAGAAACACCCGCTGGGATGCCAGGCCACGCGCCTCTTTCTGCCGACCCCGGCGTCCGCAGCGGGGCCACTGTCAACAGCTCTGCGCGTAAGCGCCCCCGTCCCGGCGAGCGCCGTGTGCAGATCTTGCACACCCTGGCCGGCATGCTGGAGCAGCCTGGCGCTGAGCGCATCACAACCGCTGCGCTGGCCGCCAAATTGGAGGTCAGTGAAGCCGCGCTGTACCGTCACTTCGCCAGCAAGGCACAGATGTTTGAAGGCCTGATCGAGTTCATCGAGAGCAGCGTTTTTGCGCTCATCAATCAGATCCTGGAGCGTGAACCATCGGCCACTGCGCAGGCCCAGCGCATCACCACCATGGTCTTGCAGTTTGGTGAAAAAAACCCCGGCATGGCGCGCGTGATGGTGGGCGACGCTCTGGTGTTTGAACACGAACGCTTGACGGCGCGCATGAACCAGTTTTTTGACCGCGTGGAGTCGCAGTTGCGCCAAAGCCTGCGTGCTGCTGGTGAGTTGGGGGGCTCGGCCACGCCGACGGTGGACGCCAATGCGTTGGCCTCGGCGCTCACGGCCTTTATCGCCGGGCGTTTGCAACGCTACGCGCGCTCCAGTTTCAAGCGTTTGCCCACTGAGCAGCTCGATGTGGTGCTGCAACGATTGACGGCATGAGTTACTGACTGCGGCTCCATCTCAGCGTCAAACCAACCCTTCACCCTGCGACATGACAAATACGGCCTTGGACCATCTCATCAGCCGCGCCGAACAGCTCTTGGTGCGCCTGGAAGCCGTGTTGCCGCACGCCGCCACGGCGCCCGATTGGGGCGCAGCCATTGCCTTTCGTTACCGCCGCCGAGGCAGCGTGGGCGTGGTCGAACCGGTGCGGCATGTGGGCCACATCCGCCTGAGTGACT
>JAYVRO010000030.1:0-2640 GCA_043776165.1 Rubrivivax sp.
CTGAAGGCCAGGTGATCGACGATGTGCAGCAGCGCTTCTTTGCCGCGCTCGTTGGTGCTGCCATAGCCCTTGATGAGGCGGCCGCATAACGCCAGTTCATGGCCCAGCGCCCAGTCTTCACGTGCGCCTTTTTCAACACCACTCAGCCAGCGTTCGATGAGCTGCTGCTCCAACGCAAAGCGACTGCCGCGCCGACGTTGGGCTTTGAGTTTAGACAAAACGGTCAGCGCTAAAGCACCCGCGACCGTGTGGCTGCCGATCTTCAAAGGCAGCGCCCAAGGGTCTTGGCCACGCGCCACGCGGCGCCCGTTCCACGCGCTCAGCTTGTTGGCCAACCTGGCGGGCAGCAGTGCCGCAAATTCAGGCACGCCGGGTTTGAAGTGATCGAACACTTTGACGATCTCATCGCCGCGCGCTGACACTTCGCGCCGCACACGATCAGCCCGGCTGGCGCGACGCTTGAGCTCGGCCACCCGCACGATGTCGTCAAAGGCCATCCACAGCGCCAGCCACCGGGTCATCTCAAACGTTGTTTTGTAGCCATTGGTGGCCGCTTCGTCAGAGGCAGTTTCGGCCGTCAACACACGCGCCAGGCGCTCGACATAAAGTGCAGCGTAGCGCTTGTCTTGGTAGTCTAGGAGGCGAGCATGGGCGTGCGCAAGGAGCTCGTGCGTCGCAGCGGGAAACCGCTTCGCCAGTTCGTTGGGCACGGGCAGCGTCGTAACGTCCTCGGCCCTCGACTGCGCGGCCAGAACGGGCTGAGGCGCTTGTTTTTGCATCGCCCCAAAGCCCAAAGCGAACCCGCGCAAGCTGGCCGCTACACCGCGCCCACCATGGCGAATCACGGCTTCAAAAGCCTCGCGGGGGAATGTCGCCACAGGCAAGCGCCCGCTCGCCGCGATGGCGCCAAACATCACGGCACTGATGACCGTACCCGCCTCTTTGGCCAAGGCAGTCATGTCAAAAACATCGTTTTGCCGGGCGTGGGTCTTCACCACCGCACGCAAGGCAACGGTGTCTATGCGGCCATCGGTGGGCTGCAACTTCTCGATCACCGTGAGCGCACGGGCGGTGCTGCTGATGACATGGGTGCGGACACTGCTGGCCATGCCGTTTCCGATCTGGCGCACGGTTTCTAACAATTCAGATGAGACGAGCAGGTCGATCGCTCCGGGCACGGGGTTCAAGCTGAAGACGGGCCGTTGTGAACCCAACGCAGCGTTGGGCGATGGGCAGATTTCAACGTAATAAGTGGTGGCGCCTGTGCGTTGCGCCACACCCGGGATGGAGGTGCTTTGTGCGCTGTGGCCGCAGCTTGCTGCCAGCGTGTACATCCATTCGGACAACACACCACCGCCCTCGCCGCCCAGGGCGCAGAGCAGCAAGGTGATAGGCTGGGTCGGCGTGGAATTTGCCGCCGCAAGGGACGCAGCCACAGCAGCCGCCGTCATACCGCTTGCAGCACCCGAACCACGCGCGAACGAAACCCCGCCACCAAGCGCTCGAACCACTTCGGATTCGTCACCACTTCAGCGCGATAAAAGCTCGGGCACAGGGTGGCCGCATGGGCGTTGGCGCCGCACAGGCCACAGCCCACGCAACCATCGACGACCGTGGCCACAGGGTCCACGCGCAGGGGATCGGGGTTGTCCTTGAGCGTGAGCGTGGGGCAGCCCGAGAGCCGAATGCAAGCGTGGTCACCCGTGCAAACGTCTTCATCAACGCCGTATTTCACGCGCTCTACGCGCTGAGCGCGCTTGAGCAGTGAAGCGATCCAGGGCTTGATGCGGCGCTGCCGCTCCAGTTGGCACTCGCCTTCGGCGATGACCACTTTCAGACCATGAAACGGGCTGGTGAAAGCGTCTTCCAAAGTGCGCCGCATCACATCGACGTCATAGGTGCGCACCGTGCGCATCCACTGCACGCCCATGCCTTGCAGCGTGCGCTCGATGCTCATGTTTTTGTGCGCCAGGCTTTGGTGCAGGCTGGCGTTGCGCTCGGCGTCGGCCTTGGCTTCGTCGTCGGGCGTATTCAAGATGTCTTGGGTGCCCGTGGCCGAGGTGTAGCCGTTTTTCATGATCAGCAGCACCGCGTCGTCACCACTGAACAGCGCCGACTGCACACCCGTCAGCAACCCGTTGTGCCAAAAACCACCGTCGCCCATGATGGCCAGGGTGCGCCGTTGCATCATGGGCGAAATACCTGCGCGGCTGGCCAAGCTCATGCCGTAGCCCAAGATGGAGTGGCCCGAACTGAAGGGCTCGAAGGTGGCCAATGCATGGCAGCCGATGTCGGCCGCGATGTGCACGGGGCCCACTTCTTTTTGCGCCAATTTCAACGCTGAAAACACAGGCCGCTCGGGGCAGCCAACACAAAAGTTCGGTGGCCGTGCAGGCAGCGTGCCCATGGCCGCTGCAACATCAGCACGGCGCTGCGCGTTGGCCGCAAGCCAAGCGCGGGCGGCGCTCAAATCAGCCTCGGGCAGGTACTTCTCAACAAAAACCATGAGCCCCGGCACCAGCGCTTCCACCGTCAGCTCACCGACTTGCGGCAGCAGGTCTTTGCCGTGCACAGGGGTTTGCACATCGAGGCGACGCAGTGCTTGTGAGAGGTCCTTTTCGAGGTATTCGGGCGAGCCTT
>JAYVRO010000031.1:0-2640 GCA_043776165.1 Rubrivivax sp.
CGCCCAAAAACCGAAGACGACCTCGACTTCGCCCAGCAAATGAAACAAGCCGGCATGTCGCGGGTAACGATGGGCCATGCGCTCGAACTGCTTGGCCGCGAAGGTGTGAAGCAGGGCCACCGCAAAAATGATGGCGGCAACCCAATGAATCGTGTGCTCAGGCATCGGAGGGGTCGTGAAAGCGCCGCGAGGCGGCCCGACCATCGCATGAACCTGTTGCATCACGCTGACGCAACACCCGGTGGCGAGTGTATCGACCAACTCCTTGTATCGACCCGGCCGATATCCGCAGCTCTTCCAACGCGCTGCTTGGTCTTGCAGGTTCAAACACCGACTGCGCTTCAAGCCGCGTGGGTGGCGCCGATCAAGTTCGCACGGCAGCCACTATTTGCGTCACCAAGGGGTGATGCTGCCCTCGGCGCGACCGAATGGCATGAATCTCTTCCGACACGTCTTCGCAGCGGCCGAGAAGCCGAAGACCGCGCATCATGGCCACGTCTGAAGCGCCGAGTCGGCTCACGGGAAAGACGCCAAGACCGCGCGCCGCAAAAACGGCCAACAAGGCACTGTCTTCAAACTCGCCCACGATTCTTGGACGCAGGCCTGTTGCTTCGAACCAGCGATCGAGTCTGAACCGCAGCGCGGAGTGACCGGTTGGCAACAGCACGGGCAAGCGATCGAGTGAGTGAGGAAAGTTGGCCGCGTCGGCTGCGCTGACGATGGCCTTGGGACCGTACCACTCCACCGGCGAATGGACCAAACGCTCACTCGTCAGCCGCAGGTTCGGGTTGTTGGGTGCGGGCTGCCCTGCCAGCACCAGATCCAGACGGTGCAAAGCCAGTTCGGCCAGCAATTGCTCGAACTCGCCCTCGTGGCACAACAAACGCAGCGAGGGCGTGGCCAGTATCGGCTCGAGCAGCGCATGCGCAGCGAGTTTGGAGATGCCGTCGGAAAATCCGACAGCCAGGCGTGCCAGCTTGCCGTTGGCTGCTTCACGCACCTCCTCCGGAATCACCTGCCCGATCTGGAAGACCTCTTCGGCCCGTGCGAAGGCTGCCTGTCCCGCCTCGGTGAGCGCAACACCGCGGCCGGCGGGCTTGAGCAGTTGGTTCCCCAAGGTCTTTTCGAGTTCGCGGACCTGGGCGCTGATGGTTTGCACGGCCATGTCGAGCCGCTCGGCCGCCCGGGCGAAACCGCCTTCTTTTGTGACGACCCAGAAGTAATACAGATGGCGGAAATTCAGCATGGTGATCTCCTGTCGAAGCTGCGCAACGCCTTGGCATGGACACTGTGATTGAGCTTCTTGCAATCGACTTCTCGGGCAAGCCGACCTGGCTTTGGCTCGGCTTAATTGCCGCTTGGCCCACGCTGCGCAGGAGTGCAATCACCCGGGTGCGCCATCTACATCCGCCCCTTCCAAGGCACCAAGCGCCTTTCGACCCAGCGCATGAACAAATCAAACAAGTAGGCCACCACGCCGATGACGATGATGCCCATGACGACGATGTCGGTGCGCAAGAAGTTGGACGCGTTCAGCACCATCTGCCCCAGGCCCACGTTGGCGGCCACCATCTCGGCAGCCACCAAGGTGGTCCAGCCAAAACCGATGGCGATGCGCATGCCGACCAAAATTTCCGGCAGGGCCGATGGCACGATAACGTGGCGGACAACTTGCCAGTAGCTCGCGCCCATCGAATAAGCCGCGTTGATCTGTTCTTGTGACGCGCTCTTCATGCCCGAACGCGCCGCCAATGCCAAAGGTGCAAAACAGCTCAGGTAAATGAGCAACACCTTGGGCAACTCGTCAATGCCGAACCAGATGATGATGAGCGGCAAGTAACTCAGCGGCGGCAAGGGCCGGTAAAACTCGATGGGCGGGTCGAAAATGCCACGCGCCACGCGGCTCATGCCCATGGCAATGCCCACGGGCACGGCAGTGAGGGCAGCCAAGAGGAAGGCCGAGAACACCCGCAGCATGCTGGCCGCAAAGTGCTCCCACAGTGGTTTGTCGTTGGCTTGGCCGGTGAGGTATTCCATGAACTGCTGGAACACGGCCTGTGGGCTGGGCAAAAACAGCGGCTTGATCCATCCCATGTTGCTGACGACGGCCCACACGATGAACAGCGCGACGATGGTGACCACACTGATGCGCACGCTGCTGCCTTCACCAGGCACTTTGAAGGCGCTGGTCTTCACACGCTTGAGCAACGCAATGGGCTGTGTCTTGTTAACGTCAGACATGAGCAGGTTCCTGCGCAGGTTGCGCCCCCTGCACCTCGCGCGTATGCACCAGGCTCAACACTTCTTCGCGCATGCGAATGAATTCAGGCTCGCTCTTCACACGGCGCGCGTTGCCGTGTTGCAAAAACTGACGTGAAAAGGGCACGTCGTCATAAACATGCGTGATGCGCCCGGGGCTGGGGCTCATGACGATGAGCTTGGTCGCCAAAAAGAGGGCTTCTTCCACCGAGTGAGTGATGAAGAACACCATCTTGTTCGTGGCTTGCCATGCGCGCAGCAAGATTTCTTGCACGGTTTCACGCGTGAAGGCGTCGAGCGCGCCCATGGGCTCGTCCATCAAGAGCACGGCCGGGTCGTTGGCCAGCGCGCGTGCAATGCCCACGCGCTGCTGCATGCCGC
>JAYVRO010000032.1:0-8736 GCA_043776165.1 Rubrivivax sp.
GCCAGCGGCAGCTACGTGCAACAACGCAACTTGCCGGTGTACTCGCGCCAGGCCTTCCGAGAAAACGTGTTCGGCGCTGCGGCCCCGGAGCCCCTGAAGAGCGGCACCGAAGTCTTCAAGAACGACGAAGTGCGGGTGTGGACCCTGGATGGCGAGGTGCTCGTTGCCAGCATCACGGCCAAGTTGCACCTCATCAGTCCCACGGTGACCGAGGGTTTGCTGAAAGCGGTTGAGTTGGCCGAGCAGAGCTACAAGGGGCTGGTGATTTGGTCGCCAGACGATGTGTTCTCTGCCGGTGCCAATCTGGAATCGCTGATGCCGGTTTTTATGAAGCTCGGTGCCAAAGGCATCGCGCCTGAAGAGAAAAAGCTGCAAGACATGATGCTGCGCTTGCGCTATGCGGCGGTGCCAGTGGTGGCTGCCATGCGTGGTTTGGCCTTGGGCGGCGGTTGTGAGATTGCCGTGCATTGCGCGCGCCGCGTGGCTCACCTGGAAACGTATGTCGGTCTAGTGGAAGTCGGCGTGGGTCTGGTGCCGGGCGGTGGTGGCTTGGCCTACATTGCCCGCCGCGCGGCCGAGATGGCCGCGGCGGGTGGCGCCAAGCTCGACCCCTTCAACTTCGTGCGTGAAGGCTTCACCAACGCCGCCATGGCCAAGGTGGCGACCAGTGCGCTGGAGGCGCGCGCCATGGGCTATTTGTTAACTGATGACATTGTCGTGGCACACAAAGAAGAACTGCTCTTTGTGGCCAGCGCCCAAGCCAAAGCCCTGTTCGACAGCGGCTACCGCGCGCCGGCCCGTGTGCCCTTTGCGGTGGCTGGGCGCAGCGCCATTGCCACCATTCAAGGCCAGCTCGCCAACATGCGTGACGGTGGTTTCATCAGCGCGCATGACTTTCACATCTCAACCCTGATTGCCCAAGTGGTGTGCGGTGGTGATGTGGATGCTGGCAGCTTGGTGAGTGAAGAATATTTGATGGCCATGGAGCGCAACGCATTCTGCGGTTTGCTGGAACACCCCAAGAGCCAGGAACGCATCATGGGCATGCTGCAAACCGGCAAGCCGGTTCGCAATTGAAGCCACGCAGCACAACGTATGCAACTGAGCAAGGAATCATCATGTCTAGACAAGTACAAGAGGCCTACATCGTCGCCGCTACGCGCACGCCCATTGGCAAAGCGCCCCGTGGCTACTTTCGCAACACGCGGCCTGACGATTTGCTGATGGCTGCCGTGCGCAGTGCGCTCAGGCAAGTGCCCACACTCGACCCCGCAGCGATTGAGGACGCCATCATTGGTTGTTCCTTCCCTGAGGGCGAACAAGGCGCCAACATGGCGCGCAGCGCGATGGTGATGGCAGGCCTGCCGCACAGCGTGGGTGGCGTCACCGTGAATCGCTTTTGCGCGTCGGGACTGACGGCGCTACAAATGGCCGCAGATCGCATCCGCGTTGGCGAAGCCGACGTGATGATCGCCGGCGGTGCCGAGAGCATGAGCATGGTCCCCATGGGCGGCAACAAGCCTTCTTTCAATCCCGAAGTGTTTGCGCGCAACGAGAACCTGGGCATTGCCTACGGCATGGGATTGACCGCAGAGAAGGTCGCGGCGCAATGGCAAGTCAGCCGCGAGGCGCAGGACGTTTTTGCTTTGACCTCACACCAAAAGGCCTTGCGCGCCATGGCTGCGGGTGAGTTCAGCAACGAAATGACGGCAGTGGAGGTGCTCGAGCGTTTGCCCAATCTGGCCACTGGCGAGGTGACCGTGAAGACACGCACCGTGAACCTCGACGAAGGCGCGCGGCCCGACACCTCGCTTGAAGGCTTGGCCAAGCTGCGCCCGGTGTTCGCCGCCCAGGGCAGCGTGACGGCCGGCA
Source organism: Rubrivivax sp. (assembly GCA_043776165.1). Taxonomy (GTDB): domain Bacteria; phylum Pseudomonadota; class Gammaproteobacteria; order Burkholderiales; family Burkholderiaceae_C; genus Rubrivivax. Next base: position 1,873 of record JAYVRO010000032.1, read on the forward strand.
ACAGCTCACAAACAAGTGATGGCGCGGGCGCACTGATCTTGGCCAGTGAAGCGGCGATCAAGCGCTTCAATCTGAAGCCGCTGGCGCGATTCGTGAGCTTCGCCTCGCGAGGTGTGGCACCTGAAGTGATGGGCATTGGCCCCATCGAGGCCATTCCTGCCGCGCTGCGCTACGCTGGCATCACGCAGGGCGACCTGGACTGGATCGAGCTGAATGAAGCCTTTGCGGCGCAGGCCCTGGCCGTCATCAACACCTTGGGGCTGGATGCGAGCAAGGTCAATCCCATGGGTGGTGCCATCGCCTTGGGTCACCCCTTGGGCGCCACCGGTGCCATCCGAGCAGCCACCGTGGTGCATGCCTTGCAACGCCACCAATTGAAGTACGGCATGGTCAGCATGTGCGTGGGCATGGGGCAGGGGGCGGCGGGCATTTTTGAGCGCGTTTGAGGAATCAAGTAATGTCAAATGTCAAACTCCAGCGACTGACCAGATCGAGACAACGATGAGCATCAAAACCTACACCCTGAACGGCGTGTTAACCATTGAGATGGCGCGCCCCGAAAAGAAGAATGCGCTCACCGCCGCCATGTACCAGAGCATGGCCGACGCCCTGCATGCGGCGGGCGACGACAAAACCGTGCGCGCCGTGCTCATCACTGGACAGCCTGGCATCTTCACATCAGGCAACGACATTGAAGATTTCATGTCGCGCCCGCCAATCACCGGCGGCGGAGCTAGTGTGCCGTCTGTGTTGCAGTACATGCACGCCTTGTTGGAGTGCGACAAGCCCGTTGTGGCGGCTGTCACCGGCGCCGCCATAGGGGTTGGCACAACGATGCTGCTGCACTGTGACTTCGTCTACGTGTCGGACGAAGCACGCTTGGCCATGCCGTTTGTGAGCCTCGGTGTGGTGGCTGAATTTGCTTCGAGCCTGCTACTGCCCCAGTTGATGGGTCATCAGCGTGCCGCTGAAAAGCTCTTGTTGGGCGAGCCATTCTCAGGCGCCAACGCCGTGGAGTGCGGACTGGCCAACGCCGTCCTACCGGCGGGCGAGGTGTTGAACCACGCCCGCCGTGTCGCCGAACGATTCAACCACCTGCCACCCGGCGCGGTGCAAGACACCAAGCGGCTGATCCGCGGTCCTCAGCGTGAGCTGATAACCAAGACCCTGTTGGCCGAGAACATACTCTTTGCATCTCGATTGCGCAGCCCCGAAGCTACCGAGGCCTTCCAGGCCTTCTTCCAAAAGCGCAAGCCGGATTTCTCGAAATTCTGAAGCGCGGCGTCCCACGCATTCGCGGGGGGGCAGGTTGGCCTTGCGGCAGCTCACAATGCGGCGCGATGAACAAGGTGATTGCGCGTGAGGGATCAGTCATGTCACAAACCGCAGGGTGGATAAAAGCTGCGTTGGCGGCCTCGATGGTGGCTGCCGCGCTGCCTTGCGCCGCCCTGACCCTGTACGACCCAGCACTGGGTCTGCCCGGAGCGCAGGGGTGGGCGCCGCTGATCGTGGGCGCACCGGCCTCTGAGAGCCTCAATGCGGGGCGCTATGTGTTCAACAGCATGGGCGCAGGGGTGCTGACCGATGGCCGTGGCCGAGTGAGCGGCACGGCTTTAGACACCAGCGCGGGCTTCAGTCTGACGTTTGCGCTGCGCGTCACCGCTGAAACCCACAGCAGCGCCAACCGTGCTGGTTTTTCTTTCGTGATGGTGGGCAACGATCCAAGCCATTCACTAGAGCTGGCCTTTTGGACCAACGAGGTTTTTGCGTACGACTACGTGGCCGCAGACCCCGACCGTTTTGTGCATGGCGCCGGTGCCTTGCTCGACACCACAGCCAGTTTTCGCAGCTACATGCTCACGGTGCAAAACCAGGGCTACTCGCTCAGTTCGGGCGGCATCACTTTGATGAGTGGTGCGCTCAAGGACTACACGGCGCAAGGCCTGCCCTACACCACGTCTAATTTTCTGTTTTTTGGCGATAACACCTCCCGTGCTTCGGCAGGTGTCGAACTCGGTGGGGTCGTGCTGAGTGCTGTGCCCGAGTTGCCAGTCAGCGCATTCATGCTGCTGGGTTTGGGCGGTTTGGCGTTGATGCTCAAACGACGTTGAGCTTGGGGCCAGCACTTGCTGGCGCCACCGTGGGCGCCGCATCGCCACATTGTGGGCAATAGCGAAAGAACGCGTTTTTGCGCGTCTCGCAGCGCCCACAGCGGGTGAATAAATTCAAACCGCAGTGCACACAAAAATCGGGTTTGACATCACCCGTGGTGAGCACGGCGCGCTCGCAGCCTGGGCACACGTTGGCCGCTAATTTTTTCAGTGCATCGTCGACGCTCAATGCGCTGCGTCGCTCGACTTCCGATTGCTGCTCCACCATTTGGCGCTGCGCCAGGTAGCGGCGCATGGCGCGGATGGCGTAATGCCCCGCCAACACGGTGACCACAATGCCCACGGCGTAGCGCACATAACCGCCATAGCTGGGCAGATAGGGCACCAACTCGACAAAAAATGTGAACGCGGCAAAGAGCACAAAACCGCGCAACAACGGCCAATAGTCGCTCTTGCGCTTTTTGGCCACCAGCCAGCCCGCGATCGCCAGCAATGGCAGCGTCAAGGCCAGGCGTGCACCAAACACGCGCATCTCGCGCGCCCGGGTGGCCTTGAGCCAATCGGCCTCACCGGCGCGCAGCACCTCGGAGAGCAGGGCGCGCTGGGCGTCCAAAGCCTGTTGGGTTTTCAGCTGGGCCTGCTCAAAACCCTCCACCTTGCTTTGCGCTGCGCGGTTTAACGCTTGAAGTGAGTCGAGCTCTCGGGTGCGTTTGATGACCTCGGGGTCTTGCTGCGGGTCGGTCGTGGCGCGGCGTGCGGCGATCCAGTTCGCGTAGGCCGAGCGCGCCGAGTCGTAAGCATTGCTGGCAGCTTCTGATTCGAGCCGCGCGCGGCTGGCGGCTTCGTCATCTGCCTTGTGCTTGCGCTCCAGGTCTTTGACATCGGCGCGGGCCTTGTCGAGTGCCACTGGGTCGGCAAATTGCTCTTGTTTGAGCTCTGTTTCGAGCTTGGGCAAGTCGCCCACCACGATGCTGCCCAGGCCGATGAGAAAACCCGCAAAGGCCATGGAAATGACCCACATGCCCAGCGCAAAAACGCGCTCGGGAACACGCAATGACTTGAACATGGTCTACCTCGCTTCAAACTGTAGGAATGGCGCGTGGCGTGCCGTCGCGGTTGATGGCCACGTAGGTCAGATTGGCCTCGGTGACCTTGACCACGTGCAAATTAGCCGGATTGCGCTCGGCGTAAACAACAACGTGCACCGTGATGGACGTGCGGCCTACGCGCAGCACTTTGACGTAAAAGCTGCACAGGTCGCCCACCGACACCGGCTGCTTGAAGATGAACTCGTTCACTGCCACGGTGACGATGCGACCCTTGGCAATGCGCGCTGGCAATACGGCGCCGGCAATGTCGACCTGGGCCATGATCCAACCGCCAAAAACGTCACCGTTGCCGTTCACGTCGGCTGGGCCCGGCATCACCCGCAGCGTGAGCTCAGCGCCGTCGGGCAAACTCAGGGGGCCGGTGAGCAAGACGGGGCTTGATACGGTCGTTGTCATCGCCACCTCTCTACGTTGCTTGAAACCCATTCTTCCATGACCCGACGCGACATCGCCCTGCCTGCAGCCGCACCACAAGCACCCCCCGTAAAGCAGCGCAGTGACTGGGCCACGCTCAGCCGCCTCTTCCCCTACCTGTGGCAGTACCGCTGGCGGGTGGGTTTGGCGCTCTTGTTTTTGGTGGGGGCCAAGGTGGCCAACGTCAGCGTGCCGTTGCTGCTGAAGAACCTGGTGGACGACATGTCCATCAAGCCCGGCAGCACCGCTGCGCTCCTGGTGGTGCCGGTGGGTTTGCTGCTGGCCTATGGCGCGTTGCGCCTATCGACGTCGCTGTTCACCGAGTTGCGTGAGCTGGTCTTTGCCAAAGCGACCGAAGGCACCTCGCGCAGCATCTCTTTGCAGGTTTTTCGCCACCTGCACGCGCTGAGCCTGCGCTTTCACTTGGAGCGACAAACGGGCGGCATGACACGCGACATCGAACGTGGCACGCGCGCTGTTCATTCGCTCATCAGCTACTCGCTCTACAGCATCGTGCCCACGCTGCTGGAGGTGACGATGGTGCTGACACTGTTGGCCGTGAAGTTCGATGCCTCGTTTGCCTGGATCACACTCACGGCGCTCGTGCTGTACATCGGTTTTACCGTCACAGTGACGGAGTGGCGCACCAAGTTTCGCAAGCAGATGAACGAGCTCGATTCGGCGGCACATTCACGTGCCATCGACTCGCTGCTGAACTACGAAACGGTGAAGTATTTCAACAACGAAAACTTCGAAGCCAAGCGCTACGACGAGAACCTCGAGCGCTTGCGTCGTGCATCGCTCAAGAGCCAAAGCACCTTGTCGATGCTCAACACGGGGCAGCAGCTCATCATCGCCGTCGCCTTGGTGGCCATGCTGTGGCGCGCCACAGAAGGTGTTGTGGCCGGGCGCATGACCTTGGGCGACCTGGTGATGGTCAACGCTTTCATGATCCAGCTCTACATCCCGCTTAACTTTTTGGGCGTGATCTACCGCGAAATCAAACAAAGCTTGACCGACCTCGACAAGATGTTCACGCTCCTGGAGCGCAACCGCGAGGTGGATGACGTGCCGGGCGCCTTGCCGCTCAACGCCCGCCAAGGCGTAGTGCGGTTTGAGAACGTCGACTTTGCCTATGACCCTGCGCGCCCCATCTTGTCAAAGGTCAGCTTCGAGATACCAGCGGGCAAAACGGTGGCCGTGGTGGGTGCTTCTGGCGCTGGCAAATCGACACTGGCGCGGTTGCTCTATCGCTTCTACGACGTGACCGCAGGGCGCATCACCATCGACGGCCAAGACATCAAACAAGTCACACAAACCAGCTTGCGCCAGGCCATTGGTATCGTGCCGCAAGACACCGTGCTCTTCAATGACACAGTGCAATACAACATCGCTTACGGGGCGCCCGGCGCTACTTTGGGGCAAGTGCAAGACGCTGCGCGCTCAGCCCACATTCACGACTTCATCAACAGCACGCCCTTGGGCTACGACACCATGGTCGGCGAGCGGGGGCTGAAGCTCTCCGGCGGTGAAAAACAACGTGTGGCGATTGCCCGCACCCTGCTCAAAAACCCGCCAGTGTTGATCTTCGATGAAGCCACGTCGGCGCTCGACTCTGCCAACGAACGCGCCATTCAGACCGAGTTGAAGAGCGCAGCCCAAGGCAAAACGGCGCTGGTGATTGCGCACCGCTTGTCCACCGTGGTGGACGCGCACGAGATCATCGTGCTCGATGGTGGCCGTCTGGTTGAACGCGGCCCACATGCCGAGCTGCTGGCGCTGGACGGGCGTTACGCGCAAATGTGGCGTTTGCAGCAGAGCAGTGAGACCAATGTCAACGCTTGACATGAGCTTCAAGTCAATAGGAGCGGTGTGTCCAGCATGCAGCTGAAGATGCTGGGGCGGTGCGACTATGTCGAGATCGAGGCTGCGATGCGTGCCTTCACGGCTGCGCGCACGGCCAACACCCCCGACGAGTTGTGGTTGGTCGAGCACGATCCCGTTTTCACCCAGGGCATTGCCGGGCGCGACGAGCATGTGCTGTTGGCCGGTGACATTCCCGTTGTCCGCACCGACCGCGGCGGGCAGGTTACCTTCCACGGCCCTGGCCAAGTGGTGGCTTACCCCTTGGTGGATTTGAGGCGCTTGGGTATCTACGTCAAGGAATACGTTTTTCGCCTTGAGCAAGCGGTACTGGATTGCCTGGGCGAATGGGCCGTGACGGGCCACCGTGTGCGCTCGGCGCCCGGGGTCTACGTGCGCTTGGCTGCCCCTTTTTCACACGCCATGTTGGCGCCGGTCACGTCAGGCGTTAACCCGCTGGCTGGTCTGGGAAAAATCGCCGCTTTGGGGGTGAAGGTCAGCCGCCACTCCGCGTATCACGGAGTGGCGTTGAACGTGGCGATGGACCTGGCACCGTTTACCCGCATCAACCCCTGTGGTTATGCCGGGCTGGCCACGGTGGACCTGCGCAGCTGCGGCGTTGAAGTCAGCTGGGAGCGTGCCGCCGCAGTGCTGTCTGAGCACTTGCTGCGGCGGCTTTCGGCGTGACCGTTGCGCCGCCGGGCGAGTGCAGGCCTTCAGCTCACTGCAGCAGGCTCTTCGGTTTCTGAAACCGGCGGTGTGACCTTGTCCACCAACAGCGGCTCGGCGGTGTCATTGGCCGCCAAGCTACCGCTGTATTGCACATAGGCTGCAACGCTGGCCGTGGCGCTGGCTGGCACTTCGTTGCTGACCACAGGCGGTACCACAACGATTTCCGGCGGCGGACTGTCGCCACAGCCCATCAGCGTTGTGCTGACCAAGATCAAGAACGGCAAAGTGAGTGCTTTCATGTCGCGCTCCTTATTTGCTGCCAGGCAGCGGCGTGAACAGGTAGGGGAAGCTGCTCAGCAAGGGCACCACGGCTTGGTCCACACCGTCATGCAGCTTGAAGGCGGTGGCGCCCAGGGGCACGGCTGACGGCTTGCAGGCCGCACCAAAACCGAGTGCGTCGGTGGTGCCATTGGCCATGCACAGACCGCCCATCACAGCCACCAGCGAGATGTCCACAACGTCGTCTTTTGGCCGACGGCCATTGGGGTAACCCGCGTTGTCGGTGCCACCGGCGAGGATATTGCCCACGATGCCCAAACGGTTTTGCTGTGCAAAGGGCACCACAGCAATGGCCGTGTTCAAGCGCAGCATTTCAGAAGCGACCACGTTCTTGGGTTGGTTCACGCCTTTGATGC
>JAYVRO010000033.1:0-8726 GCA_043776165.1 Rubrivivax sp.
TGACCGCGTGGACCGAGGCCCCGACCGCGCGTTGGAGTTGATCGACTACAAAACCACGGCGCTCAGTGAGCTGCGCAAACGGGTCAAAGCGCCTCTGGAAGATACGCAACTGATCTTCTACGCGGCGATGTTGCGGGACGAGGTTCCCGTCGCGCGCGGCCTGTCAGCCAAGTACATGGCAGTAGACGACAGCGAGTCCCCCGTACTGCTGGGCCACGATGACGCGATGGCCAGCGTGGACGCCTTGCTGGCGGGCTTGGGCCACGACCTGCAAGCGCTGCGAGAGGCGGCGCCCATGCCCGCTTTGGGCGAAGGCCCAGTGTGTGAAACCTGCGAGATGCGGGGCCTGTGCCGCAAGGACCACTGGCCACTTTTGGCGACCACTCAGGTCGCACCGCCCCAAGCGGCCAGTGGTGGCGACACGAACGCGAAGGCCGACACATGAACGATGCAGCCTTTACTTTGGCCGGGCATCGCGTCACACGCGCGCAGTTTTATCAAGTCGCCTGTGATCCCCAACGAAATGTGGTCGTCGAAGCCTGCGCTGGTGCGGGCAAGACCTGGATGCTGGTCTCTCGCGTCCTGCGCGCGCTGCTCGATGGGGCGCAGCCCCAGCACATCCTGGCAGTTACTTTCACGCGCAAAGCGGCTGGGGAGATGCGTGAGCGACTCGACCAGTGGTTGGCCGAATTTGCGGACACGCAATGCACCCACGCGCAACGCGTGGTTGAACTGTGCCAACGCGGCTTGAGTGCCACCCAAGCCGATGCCCTGGCTGCCACCTTGGGGCGCTTGCAGCGTGAGCTTCACGGAGCAGGCCATGGTGTGCAGGTCCATACCTTTCATAGCTGGTTTGCGCAGTTGGTGATGAACGCGCCTTTCAGCACCTTGGAACAGTTGGGATTACCACAACGTTTCACCTTGGTTGAAGATACCTCCATCTTGTCCACCGCTTTGTACCGGCGGTTCTATCAACGTGTGCTGGCGGATGTCGAGCTGCGTGCCGACCATGCGCAACTCATTGCAAGGCACCGACGGTTTACCGTGCAGCAGTGGTTTGACAGGAGCCTCCAACGTGGCACCGAGGTGTTGTGCGCTGATGAAGCGGGCACCTTGATGGCCAGCCTGCCGCCCGCATCGGCGCTCGACTCTCGCTGTTTGGGCCTGGACCACCCCGGTGAATTGCTGCGCGAAGGCCCCCTGCGCGAGCAACTGTTGACCTTGGCAAAGCGCCTGGGCAGTGCCAAGAAGAAAAAACCTCAAAAGGCCGCGAGTGGCCTGCTAGAGGCTCTCGAATGTGATGACCCTTTGGTCGCCGTGAACTTGGCCTACAACGCCTTGTTCACGGCAAAGCGCGGACCGCTCGCACTGGGTGAATTCGATGGTCTGGATGGCGCTCGCGAGGCCATCGCCGAAGTTGAAGCCTTGGCCCGGCAGGAGCAAGCGCACGTCGATCACGGTCGTGTTGTTCGCCTGGTGCGGGTACTGCTCAGCGAGTTCGCAGCCTTGAAGATCGAGCGTGGTTTGGTCGATATGAACGACCTTGAACGTGCTGCACGTTTGATGTTGGCAAATGAAGCGGTGAGTGGCTGGGTCCACGAAAAGCTCGACCTGCGCGTGCGCCACGTACTGGTGGATGAATTTCAAGATACCAGCCCACTGCAGTGGCATGCCTTGCATGCCTGGTTGTCGGGGTACGTCGGTGCGGGTGGAGGTGCCAGTGGGCAACGTCCTCCGTCGGTGTTCATCGTGGGCGACCCCAAACAAAGCATCTACCGGTTTCGCGGTGCCGAGCCCCGGGTTTTTGCAGCTGCCAAAGACTTTGTCGTTCAGGGTTTGGAAGGTGCGGTCCTGGCCTGCGACCACACACGCCGCTGCTCGATGCAGGTACTTGATCAGGTCAACGCGGTGTTCTCGTCGGCCCATTTGCTGGGACAGTGGCCCGACTTTCGCGTTCACACCACTGAATCGGATGTGGCGGGTGCAGTGCAAGCCTTACACGCAGCCCAACGGGCGCCCGACAAACTCGGCAAAGATGAGCCCGCAGCGCCGTGGCGACCGTCACTCACGCAGGCCCGCTTTGTGCCTGAAACGCACTTGCGTGAGCATGAAATACAACAAGTGGTGGCAGCCATTGTGGAGCTACTAACCGCTCGACATTACGCGCCCAAGGACATCATGGTGTTGTCGCGCAAGCGCGCCATGTTGGCCGAGGTGGCCACCGCTCTGGCTGGCGCTGGCGTTGCGCACGTCATGCCCGAAGCGTTGGCTGTGACCGAATCGCCCGAGGCCATGGACCTGGTGGCTTTGCTCGACGTGTTGGCCTCACCAGGGCACGATTTGTCTTTGGCACGCGCGCTGAAGTCACCACTCTTTGGCGCGAGCGATGACGACTTGCTCTGGTTGTCGAGCGCAGCCGCCAAGCTGCAAGAGACATGGCTTGCAGCGTTGTTGGCAGCAGGGCCATCGCCATCGACATCACCATTGACACAAGCCCTTGTTCGCGCCCGTATGCTGTTGCAAGCCTGGCTGCCGCTGGTGCACCGGTTGGCGCCCCATGAGCTGATAGATCGTGTGGTGCATGACAGCGATTTGTTGGCACGCATGGCCGCTGTGGTCCCTCGGGCGCGGTGGTCTGCGGCGCAAGCAGGGCTCAATGCCGTGGTCGGCGCCGCCATCACGCACAACGCAGGGCGATTTTCCACGCTCTATTCGCTTGTCCGTGGCATCTTCAGTGGTGAGCTGAAGGTGCCCGCTTCGGCGCCTGCCAATGCCGTGCAATTGCTCACCGTGCATGGTGCCAAAGGGCTGGAAGCGCGCGCTGTGTTGGTCGTCGACAGCGATGCCCGCGAGCCCAAAACCGAGACCGGCATGGTTGTATGTGACTGGCCTGTGGAGAGTGCTGCGCCGCGGCGCTTGGCGTTTCTCGCGAAAGAGGCTTTGCCGCCGCCTTCGCTCGTGGCACTGCTGCAAGCTGAGCATGCGGCGCAAGAGCGCGAAGAACTCAACGCCTTGTACGTGGCCATGACACGTGCCAGTGAGCACCTGGTCTTCAGTTCCACGCCGCCGTACGCGGCTGCTAAGTCAGCGACGTGGTGGGACCGCTTGATTTTGCACGTTTCACCTGAGGTGGAGAAGTCACTCTCGGGCTTGACGGACGCATGGGGCAAAGATGGCCAAATCTTCAAGGGCCCTGACTACGCAGGGCCGCGAGCACCTCGGTCGATGTCGGATGGTGCCGATGGCAGCCCAACGATCGACGAAGACAAAGCCCGCTTGGGTCTGGCGGTACACCGTGTCTTGGAGTGGGCAGGGCAGTCGTCAACACCTGCGTCGTCACAGCGCTTGGCAAGTCTTGCATCTCAGGCAACACGGGCCTTTGGTTTACCTGCTGCCGCCACTTCCGAAGTGCTGCAAGCTGCCAGCGACGTACTGAACAGCCCGGCGTGCCGACCTTTCTTTCATGGTCCTGACCTGATGTGGGCGGGTACCGAAGTCGCCCTGGCAGGACCCGCTGGCGTGCTGCGCCTGGATCGACTCGTCAAGCTGCGTCAGAACGGCCAGATTCAGTGGTGGGTCTTGGACTTCAAACTACATGCGGCGCCCGCGCAAGTCAGCGTCTATCGTCAGCAACTTCGGCAGTACCAGATGGCTCTGCAGGCACTGGTGCCGGATGACAAAGTTCTGGCCGCTTTCATCGCTGCGCAGGGTGCGCTGATTCCCCTTTGAGGAACAGCCTCGGGTTTGCCCCCTTTTTCCAACAACCAGCGCTGGGCTCGCGCCCGTCCAATTAGTGGGCCATGCCCACGCCTTCATCCACTGTGACTGCCCCGGCCCAAGGTGCTGCACCTGCGGCGTCGCCTGCTCTGCGCAGTTTTGCCCGTTTTCGTCTGCTGCGCCTCTTGGGCAAGAGTGAAAGAACCATGTCTTGGTTAGTGGCCGACCCGCGATCCGGTCAAGACCTGATGCTGGTTTTGCCACGCGTGCAAACGCGCGACGCAGCGGCGGCGCAGCGATGGGTTGAGTCGCTGCAGAAAGTAGCGCGCGCTAAGCATCCGCATCTGGCCTCACCCGTGGAAGCGGGCGTGCACGACAGCTGGCCTTTTGCGGCCTATGACGCCGGTGGCCAGGCCACGATGACGGACAGACTTGGCAATACAGGTATGCCCGCAGTCGAGGCCGTTGCGGTCTGCTGCAAGGTGTTGGAAGGCTTGGCCTACGCCCACGATGCCGGGCTGGCTCACCACGACATACAGCCTTACATGATCTTGGTGGATGACCAGGCGGGTGTGCGTTTGGCAGGGCTTGAGGTGGCTGGCCTGACTGCGCAAATCGTCACCGACCCGCCTGCGGCGCGCAAGGCCGCCGACGACCAATGGGGTGCACTGCGCGCGCAGCGTGACGCTGCTGAACGCGACGTGTTGGCAACCGGCTTGGTGCTGCATCTCGCGCTGTGCGGGCAGCCTGCACTGGGTGAGCGCGATGTCGGTCGCGTCATTGATCGTTTGCCACCGGTGGGCAACGAGGTGGTACGCCTGCCTTTCAGCATGGTGCAAACAATCTCTGATGCGCTGCGCACCATTGCCAACCGCGCCACGGATCGACAAACGCGCCAACGCTATCGCAGCGCGCGCACCTTTTGTCGCGCCCTGGAAGGTTGGCTCAAGAGCGACGAGAACACCGGCGAAGGCCCGCTGGCGATGCTCCTGGACCGGCTCACCAGCGTGGGCACTTTGCCTGGTGCCCAGGGCTACGCGGAGCGCGCTGCAAGGCTGGCCCTGATGGGCAACGAGCGCACCAACGAACTCGCTGCTGTGGTGATTGAAGACCTCGGTTTGGCCATCGAGATGATCCGCCTCGTCAACGGCGCGCAAGTGCGGGGCGGCCAAATCGACGGCGCGGGACCCGTGCTGACTGTGCGCCGCGCCATTGCAATGATGGGCTTAGAGGGCGTACGACGTGCAGCGCTGGCGCTGCGCACCTGGCCAGGGCCGTTGTCTGAGCCAGCGGCTGAAGAGTTGAACAAGCTCATGAGCCGAGTCAGGCGCGCCGGACGCATTGCCATGCTCATTCGGCCGGCGGGATTTGATGCTGAGGTGGTCTACCTCATCACAATTCTGCAGAACCTGGGCCGGTTGGTCGTGTACTACCACTGTGCTGAAGAGGCGCAACAAATCCAGCGCCTGATGACGCCGATGCCGCCCGAGCGCGCGGGTGAGTCAGCACTGCCGGGCATGGGCGAAGAAGCGGCCGCCTTCAGCGTGTTGGGCGTGGGCATTGAGGCCATTGGGTCGGCCGTGGTCAGGCGTTGGGGGCTTGACGAGACGGCGGTTCCTGCCCTGCGCCGACTGCCAACCAGTGCGACCCCCCACGCAGCCCAAGGCGATGATGACTTGTTGCGCGCGTGCGCCAGCTGTGCCAATGAATTGGTGGAAATCCAAGGCGTGCCAGCAGGCCAGCAAGGCCCTGCATTGAACAAGATCGCCCAGCGCTACGGCCGATTATTGAACCTTGCACCCAAGGACTTGCAGACGGCGCTGCAAACCGCTGGGACGAGCAGCACAGCCGGTGTACTTCGGGCGGCCACTGGCAATGCGATGTATTCGACCGCCAGCGACAACTCTGGCGAGTCAGTCGCCGTCTAAGCGCTGACCTGGGACGGTCGTCGAACTTGGTTCCGCGCCGCTCAATACAGCCTGGCCGCAGGCTTACAAGGGGCATGCGAATGAAAGAGGTGACGAGCCTGACCCCGGCACTGGTTGCAACGGTTAGGGCTGCTCCGTTCCCGACCTGACCCGGTTGGCCGCGCTTCCATGCGGGGAGGCCCGTCGAAGCGCATTCTAGGGCCGGGCCCTGAACTGGCTGCTGAACTTGCCGGTGTTGAACCTGCCACTGCACTTGCCATTGACCCAGCCGTACCGAAACGGAAGACTCCGTTCAACGCAGCTGCAAAGCGTCACCACCGAAGCCAATATTCAAAGGTGCTATGTCCAGCCGTTTGGGGCCAGGCATCACTTGCCCAGCAAGCAGCGCATCAACACCGCAGCGTTGTGCGACTTCGATGGTTAGGGCGGCGTCTTCAGCGGCAACGAACAGCGCAAAACCCGCGCCCATGTTGAGCGTGCCGTAGGCATCTTCGTCAGACATTTGCGCTTGCTCTTGAATGAATCGCAACACCGGCGGCACTGCAGGCACGGCGTCAATGCGGTAGGACAAATCAGCCGGATGTCGCAGCAACTTGCGCCAGCCGTGGCCGGTGATGTTGGCGCAGTAATGGGGTGTCACGCCTGCACGAAACAAGGCTTCCGTCACGGGTGAATAGAGCGTGGTCGGTGCCAACAGCGCGTCGCCAAAACTTTGCCCTGATGGCAGCACGGTGAGGTAACCCGACGGCAAACGCTGTGCGATCTTGCGCGCAAGGCTCAGCCCGTTGGCATGGATGCCACTGGAGGCCAGCAGCACGATGGCGTCGCCTGCCCCCAATTTGTCACCCAGTGACAGACGCGATTTGGGCTGCACGATGCCCGTGCACGATGCCGCCAAATCAATGCGCCCTTCTGCCACGATGCCAGCCAGAGCCGGCGTTTCACCGCCGCCCCAAGCCACGGCGCAGTGGTCGCAGGCTGCTTTCCAACCGGCCACGAGCGACATGGCTCGGTCTTTGTCGGCAAACCAGTCGCTGCCGCCGGCCGCCCAGTAAGCCTGCACCACGAGCGGCGTCGCGCCGACTGTGATGAGGTCGTTGACGGCCATGGCGATGGTGTCTTGCGCAATGTCGGCATAACGGCTGTGGCCTGTCAAGGCTTGCATCTCGTCAGCCACCAAGGCCTTGCTGCCCAGGCACTCAACGATGCTGGCCAGGTAAAAAGGCCCTACATCCACGACATAGGCCGACTCCCCTCGCGAGGCCAGCACTTCACTGAACCCATGCGTCGACAAGTGCTGACCGGTGGCAGCAGCAGCGCGCTGGGCGGCAATTTTTAATGGATCGATGAGGTCGTAGACCACGCCCGCTTGTTCGTAACTCAGGGGCGCGTGCGCCGATGTGGGTGAGGGGATTGGAGAGGTCGCGGTGGAAGGTGACATGGGGCGAGATTATCGGCGTCGGTATGGCGTCAGTTCACCCTCCCATGGGAGCGCGCAATGGCGGGGTGGAGGTCGCCCCAACCGTAGAATGCGCAGCACATGAGCTCTCTCGTACTGGCCCGCAAATACCGCCCCCGCAGCTTCGACCAAATGGTTGGGCAAGAGCATGTGGTGCGCGCCCTGACAAACGCTTTGCAGAGCCGCCGACTGCACCACGCGTACTTGTTCACCGGTACGCGGGGCATTGGCAAAACAACGGTCTCGCGCATCCTTGCCAAGTCACTGAACTGCACGGGGGCAGATGGACAAGGCGGCATCACGGCCCACCCCTGCGGTGTGTGCGGCGCGTGCACAGAGATCGATGCCGACCGTTTCATTGACTACATTGAGCTTGATGCGGCATCAAATCGCAGCATCGACGAAGTGCGCGACCTCATCGAGCGAGCGGCTTACAAACCAGCCGTCGGTCGCTTCAAGGTTTTTATGATTGACGAGGCACACCAGCTTACAAAAGACGCCTTCAATGCCTTGCTTAAAACGCTGGAAGAGCCGCCTGAATATTTGAAATTTGTGCTGGCCACGACCGACCCTGAAAAGATGTTGCCCACCGTGCTGAGCCGCTGTCTGCAATTCAATCTGCGCCCCATGGCGCCCGAGGTTGTGCGCGAGCATCTGGTGCATGTCTTGCAGGCCGAAACGGTGGGTTTCGAGCCCGGCGCGCTGCGCCTGTTGTCGCGCGCTGCGCGGGGTTCAATGCGCGACGCTTTGTCCCTCACCGATCAGGCCATCGCCTTTGGTGCAGGCACCTTGACCGAGGCCGGCGTGCGCGCCATGCTGGGCAGCGTTGACCGCAGCCACGCGCAGCACATCGTTGCGGCGCTTGCCCAGCGCGACGGCCCGGCGCTGTTGGCCACAGTTGACGCGCTGCGCCAACATGGATTGTCGGCCAGTGGCACGCTCGAAGAAGTGGCGGGCCTTCTGCAGCAGATGGCCATCGAGCAGGCCGTGCCAGGTGCGTTGGACGAGACCGACCCCGACACCGCTGACGCCTGCCAACTCGCCACCGCTATGCCTCCCGACGAGACGCAACTCCTCTACAGCATCGTGCTCCACGGTCGTGCAGAGTTGGCCCTGATGAACGACGACTATGCCGCCTTGACCATGGTTTTGCTGCGGCTTTTTGCTTTCCCACAAGGCGGCGCAGAGGCCAAACCGACCGCAGCAGCCAGACCTGTGGCCTTGCGTGCGCCTGCGCCGCCTCGCCTCGTTTTGCCGGTGACGGCGCCGCCGGTCGGCCTGCCGGCCGACCTTCCAGCGGCGCGGGCTGTGACGCTTTCGAGCCCAGTACCCATCGCAGACTTGCCTGCACCACGGATTGCGCCACTCATTTCACAACTGATCACTCCGCCAGAACCCGTTACTTCGAAGGTTAACAGTGCGCTCGCCGATCGCTGGTACGCACTCGTCAAACGGCTGGACAAGCAAGCCGCCATTCAAGCGCTGCCGCGTGAGTTGGCATACAAGTCTGGCTTGCAGTCGGTCGCACAAGAGGACGGTCGTGAGGTCTGGCAACTGCAAGTCGAGAGTGAATCGCTCAAGAGTGACGTTCACCGCGACAAACTGGCCGCGGCTGTGTCACT
>JAYVRO010000034.1:0-8708 GCA_043776165.1 Rubrivivax sp.
GGGCACCTCAGCAGTGCTGGGCAGGCGGCTCTGGGCCTCGTGGGTGTTGACAACATCGCCATCACAGCGGGCAGCTGGATCGAAAACGCCGTGGGCTCGGCATTTGACGATGTGCTGGTGGGTAACGACCTGGAGAACCGCTTGACCGGCGGTCTGGGCAATGACTGGATTGACGGCGGCAAAGGCATTGACACGGCAGTCTTCGCGAGCCAGCGCGCCGACTACGAGTTGTCCAACAGTTACGGCAAGGTTTACCTTAAGGCGCGAGACGGCGTGTCGGGTTTTGACACCCTGGTCAACATGGAACGCCTGCAATTTGCCGATCAACTGCTGGTCTTGGCGCCCACTGGTTTGGCCAATGACGTCCTGTTGACGGTGGATGAAGACGTGGTGCTCAACAGCCTCTTGCCAGCCCCTGACGACCTGGCCCGCAGCGCCGTCAATTACAAACTCGTGGGCGCGCCAGCGCATGGCGTGGCCACGCTGTCGGCACAGGGCCAATTGGTGTTCACGCCGGTGGCCAATTACAACGGGCCCGACCGCGTGGTGTTCGACATCACCTCGGCCACGGGGGTCAACCGCTACCTTGGCTTCATCAATGTTCTGCCAGTCAACGATGGCGCGCCGGTGGGCAAATCGGCCGAATACCTGGTGCAGTACGGCGCGTTGTTTTCTGCTACTTTGCCTGCCGCAACCGATGCGGATAACGACCCGCTGAGCTACTTGACGATCACCGACCCCGCCAATGGCGTGGCCGTCTTGATGCCCAATGGCAGTTTCACGTACCAGGCCAAAGCCAACTTTGTTGGCATCGACAGCTTCAACTTCGCCATCAGCGATGGCGCCGGTGGCAGCACGGCTTACAGCGCCAAATTCACGGTGGCGCTCGTCAACCAAAGCCTGCGTGGCACGGCCGGGGCAGACAACTTGCCTGGCGCATCCAGCGGCGACGGTTACAGCTTGTTGGCCGGCAATGACCGCGTCACGGGCGGTGGCGCCAACGACGTGATTGATGGCGGAGACGGCCTGGACACCGCCATCTACCTGGGCAAACGCGCCAACTACACCGTGGTCGCCGCCGGCTATGGCTGGACAGTGCTCGACAAAGTAGGCGACGAAGGCACCGACAAGCTCATGGCTGTCGAGCGTTTGCACTTTACCGACCGTGAGGTGGCGCTCGACATGGCCAAAGATGCCGTGGGCGGCCAGGCAGCGCAAATCATTCGTGCACTCTTTGGCTCAGCCACCTTAAAAGTACCCGAATTCACTGGCTATGCAGTGGTTTTGCAAGATCAGGGCATGAGCTACCCTGACTTGGTGGCCTTGGCCGTTCGAACGGACGCCTTTTGGACCTTGGCGGGCGACAAAGCAGGGCACTCCAACACCGCGTTCGTCAACTTTCTGTACAAAAACGTTTTGGGCGTCAAAGCGCCCGCTGACGAGCTGAAGTACTTTGTGGATTTGCTGGAATCGGGCACCTTGACACAAAGCTCCCTGGGACTCTTGGCCTGCAAAACGCCGCTCAACAGCGAGAGCGCAGAGCTCGTGGGTCTGGCAGCACTGGGTTTGGACTACTTCGTTCCAGCAGAGTTGGGGTAGCGCAGCGTCAAGACTTTGCTGGCGCCACTTTGCCGTCGGCCGCTTGCTGCAAGGTATCAGGCTCTTGCACCAACAGCTCGTCGCCAGTGCGCGACACCACTTTCATGCTTTGCAAAAACTGCAAGGTGCGTGTCACTGTCTCACGGCTGGTATTGACCATGATGGCAATTTCTTGATGGGTGGGCGGCATCACGATCACCAATTTGCCATTGCCTAAACGTTGAGTCAACAGCGCCAACTGGGCGCACACCCGCTGAAAGGAGCTGGGTAACGCCAACAAGGCGCGATGGCTGGTGGCCCGACGCATGCGGTCAGCCAAGCGTGTGGTCACGGCTTCTGCCGCGCGAGGTGTCGCAAACATCAACTCGCGCGCACGGTCACGGTCCAGAAAGGCCAGCCGCGAAGGCGCTACAGCAATGATGTATTCGGGCGCAGGTTTGGCGTCGATCACCGACAACTCACCGAAAAAATCGCCGTTGTCGATGAAGTCAATGCCCACTTCTTTGCCGTCGAGCGTGAAATTGACGGTTTGCAGACGGCCCTCGATCAAAAACCCCAGCCCGGCGTCGGTTTGGCCGCGCTTGACAACCACTTCACGACGTTCGACGCGGCGCTCAGTCATCAGGGGCGCAATCTCGGCCAGCTTGGCGGCGGGCAGGCTGTCAAACAGGCGCAAGCCCTGCAAAATCGGGATCAGGATCGGCATGAAGGCCCGGAGTGTGCCTGCAACAAAGCCCTCGGCCTTGTGATGCACAACACAACGCGCTAAGGTGTAGTGGTGCAGTATCCACTCTCCCGCATGCCGCCTAGCATGTCGGCATGACGTGCTTCTCTTGATTTGCTTCCTTTCATTTGCGTTCCCTTGCTTGCGCCCCTCTGCTAGTTTTTGGTTGTTTGACGGAGCCCACCATGTATTCACATTCACCCACAAGCGCCCCCAGGCCGTTTCTTGCTTTTGCCGCCGCGCTGGCAGGGTGTGCCTTGTCGCTCGGCCTGGTGGCCCCAGTGCTTGCGGCTGAAACTGGCGTAGGGCAAGTCAGTCTCCTGATTGGTGAAGCCCGGGTTGTGCACGCCGATGGCAGCCGCGAGGCCTTGCGTCGTGGCGCCACCATTTGGGTCGGTGACCGCGTGGAAACTTCTGCCAACGGCCATGTGCATGTGCGTTTCATTGATAACGCTGCGGTCAGCGTGCGTCCAGAAAGCGTGCTGGAAGTGCAAGCCTACCGCTACGACGCAGCGCAGCCACAAAGCAATGAGGTGCGCCTGCGTGTGGAACAAGGCACCAGTCGTTCTATTTCTGGGGCTGCCACGGAACTGGACAAAACCCGCTTTCGCCTGAACACCCCCATTGCCGCAATAGGCGTGCGCGGCACCGATTTCATCGTGCAAACCGACGCCAGAGGCGTGCGCGCAACGGTGTCCGATGGCACCATCATCGTGGGCGCTTTGGGCGGTACTTGCACGCCTCAATCGCTGGGCCCCTGCGGCGGCGCAGAAGCCCGTGTCCTGAGCGCCGAAATGGGGCGACAAATGGCCGAAGTGCGCCCGGGCGACCGCGCGGCGCGCATCGTGCCAGCGGCGGGGCAAGCCCTGGCAGCGGCTTCTCCCGGCGCTGAAGAGCGTGTTGCTGCGCGCACGGCCGCCGAAACGACGGCGCGTTCTGCTGGTCAACTCGCGGCCGAGCCTTCGCCATCGGCACTGCTGCGCGGCAACGACCGCGCAGCCGCAGCCTTGCTCACCATTGCAGCCGCCAACGCGCCCGATTTGAACCGTGCGTCCGACCCCAACGGGCAGCTCATCTGGGGCCGTTGGTCGGTCTCTCCGATATCAGACGACAAACTGGCCGTGCCGTTTTCAATCGCCTCAACAGGGCGCCACATCACTGTGGCAGACGACGTCGGAGGTTTGTTCCGCACCAACGACAGCGCCAATCCAAGCCGTCTGCTGTCCGACAGCTTGGTCAGCAAAGTCGATTTCCGCCTAAGCCGCGCCAGCGCAACCTTTGAAGCGGGTGGCAAAACCGAATTGGCTTCGGTTGATGGCGGCACGCTGTCACTCGACTTTGCGCATCGCACCTTTGCCACCGCTTTGGCGTTGTCCTCGGCGAGCGTCGGCAAAGCCGAGTTGCGCATGGGTGGTGATGTGCGCGCTGATGGCACCTTCGCCGTCAAAGACCTGGACCAGCGGCTGGCCGGTGCTGTCACCCTCGATGGCAAAGAGGCGGGTTATCTGTTCGAGCGAAACGTCGGTGGTGGTTTGTTCCGGGGCAGAACTCTCTGGGGTAAATAAGCGCCGGCCCAGTACCCTGCCACGGCAAGCCGCCCGACAGACCTCCTCAAACGCGTTTTGACCCATGGCTTTTTGGCGCAACCACCCCGCCCGCCTGCGTGCTGCCGCGCTGCTGTTGGCGGCGGCCATGGTCGGTTTGGTTCAGTGGCTGGCACCACAAACCCTTGCCGGCGCTGAGGCGCTGGCGGGTGACACGACTTGGCGAGTTGCGGCCAACGCCCAGCCCGAGCGCCGCTTGGTGGTGGTCGACATCGATGAAGCCAGCCTGCGCGATGTCGGTCCTTGGCCATGGCCGCGGGACACTGTCGCGAAGTTGGCCGAGCGTTTGGCTTCGGCGGGCGCCTTGGTGCAGGCCTATGACATCAATTTTTCTGATGCAAAAGGAGGTGACGCGTTATTGCGTCAAGCCTTTGCGCAAACATCGGTGGTGCTTGGGCAATTGTTATCGACCGACGCCACTGTGAACCCGCGCGTAGGATCCCTTGCTGGCGCTTTGGCAGCCCCTGGGCCTTGCCCTGCTTTTGCGCCGCAAGGCCACGGTTTTTACGGCACGGCACAAGAACTGTTGCGCGCCAATCCCGCCGTGGGACACCTCACGCCTCATGTAGAACGCGACGGCGTGGTGCGAAAGTTGCCCATGCTGATTTGCCAAGACGGCAAGACCTACCCCAGCTTGGCCCTCACCACCCTGTGGCGCGCCGCGCAGCCCGATGGTGCTGCAGCGATCAACCGGCCCGACTTCCAAGCTTTCACTGCCACGGGCACCACCTACCCGGGCGCATTCTTTGCACCCGCCGCCTGGCTGACCAGCGCCAGCCTGCCGGGCTTGGTGGTGCCTTTGGACGAGCAAGGTAATCTGCGCGTGCCCTATCGCTTGGACCGCAAAGCTTTTGCGTCGGTTTCCGCGTCTGAAGTCTTGCGCGGCAATTCCGACCTGTCGCTCTTGAAGGGCACCTTGGTGTTGGTCGGCGCCACGGCGTTTGGCATAGGAGACACCGTGGCCACGCCGCATGCAGCGGTGTCATCGGGGCTCGAAGTACATGCCCAAGCCCTGGCCGGGTTGTTAGACCATCGGCTGCCCTACGAGCCCAGGCGTGCTGCGTGGTTGCAAATTTTGGCGGGCGCGACCATGGCTGCGGTGCTCTTGGTATTGGCAACGCGAAGACGCGGCTCGCCAGTCAAGCGCTTGCCAGTGGCCGGTTTGGTCATGGCAGTGGTCTGCTGGCTTGGCGCGTCGGTCTTGTTGGTGCAGGCCGATGTGTGGCTGCCGTGGGCCAGTGCGGCATTGTTCGCGGTGCTGTCTTCCATCTGTTTGGCGACGGCAGAGCACGCCCTGACCCGTGCGCAACGCGAGCGTGTCTCCGCGCACTTGGGAGCCTATCTCCCGGCGCCTGTTGCACAGCGTTTGATGGCCACTGAACCCACCGGCCAGTTGCAAGTGCAGCAGCGTGACATCTCGGTGCTGGTGGCTGATGTGCGCAACTTTTCAGCCTTCGCGGCGCACCGTCCGCCCGAAGAAACAGCCGCCGTCTTGCATGCCTATTGCTGCATCGCCGTCGACGTTGTCGAGCGCTTTGGTGGCGTGGTGGAGAATGTCAACGGCGTTTCTGTGCTTGCCGTGTGGAACGCCTTCTCACCCTGTACCGATCACCCTAAACAAGCCATGGAAGCTGCCAAAGAGTTGATTCGCGCGACGCGCCAGTTGCTGGTTGGCAGTCAGCCCGCAGCTGAAAACAGCCCCGTACAACCATTGGCCCTGGGTGTGGGTCTAGAAACCGGCTCGGCCATCGTCGGGTCGTTCGGTCCCACACGGCGGCGTGCCCACGCCGCATTGGGCGAACCCGTGAGCGTGGCGTCCCGCATCCAACAAATGACGCTCGACCTGTCCATCCCCATCTTGGTGGGCCCGCATCTGGCAGCGCAATTGCCCGTCGAAGGCACCGAAGCTCTGGGTGAATATCTGCTGGAAGGCCTGAGCCGCAGTTGCCGCTTGTTTGCACCCACGGCGTGGGCCGACTTGGTTCCCACCGATCCCAACTGGATCAACGCCGCCACGGCGACAGAGCGCCCGGCCGAACCGTCCGTTTGGTCACGCTGGGCCGACAACGCATCGATTGGCCCGCTCAAGTCTGGCGCCATCGTCAAACTCAGAGACGCGTGATCAGCGTCTCTTGGTTTGCCCCCGCCCAGCGGTGGGGTTCAGCGGCCTTGGCTGTGATGGCAACGAGCCATGCCCTGGCCCAACAGCCGCTTGGCGCCACAGGGCCCGAACAGCACGTTTTGAGCGCGGTGCCCAGCGGCGCTCCCGGCTTTCTGGCGCTAGAGCGCGCGCAGGCGGCTGCTTGCAGTGCTTTGGCCAACACGCGCTGGCCCAACACAGCTGCCGGACGCCGCGCACATTTGCAGCGCTTGGAATCCGCGCGGCCGCAGTGCATCCAGCAAGCCGACCTGCTGGCTGCTTTGGGTGCCCTTTGGTTGGAAGAAGGCGAAGCAGCGCAAGCCCTGGTTTGGTTGGAACGGGCGTTGCTTTTGGAACCGGGCCACCTGGGCGCTGTAGCCGACCATGCACTGGCGCTGGCGGCCCTGGGTGAACCTGCTGCGCTGAATGAGCTGAGCAAAGCCTGGGCCACCCGAACTGACGTACCTCAGGCGCTCCGAAGTCGGATTTCCCGTTCGCAATCGTTAATCACCACGCTGGCCAGTCTTCCAGCAGTGCGCTTTGGCCAGCCGAACACGGGGCAATGGGTGCAATACCGGGAGGTCACCACACTGTTGGGCTTTGAGACCAACCTGACGCACTCCCCGCGTCTGGCAGAAATCACCCTCACACAAGTGGACGGGCCCACCGTCTTCACCCTCGCTTCGCCTTACGTGCCGCAGCGCGGTTTTTCCGCACTCACCGACTTGTCTTGGCAATTCGCCACCAGCCCAAGCCCTGGTCAAGTCTGGCGCTTTGGGGTTACCGGTGGCGCGCGCGCCACGCCACGCGAGAATAAAACCGACTGGCACCACGTGCAGTGGGCGGCCAGCGCGTCGCAGCAATGGGCACCGTGGCGTGGCCAGTTAGAAATCTCGGGCACGTCCATTGGTGGCCCTTTGAGTGAGCCGTATCGATTGCTGCGCACCAGCGCCAGCTTGGAGCGCAATGCACTGGGGTGCACGCTTCGTGCCGGGCTCGACCTCGAAACCAGAAAACAAGGGCAGTCCTCGGTCTACAACGGCACGACCTATGGTGGATCGTGGAGCAACCAGTGTCCACTGCCCAGCAACGGCGGGTGGACCTGGGGCACGGCCCTGCGCACAACGGTGGACCACCCACAAAACACCGCTGAAGCGCTTCGCCCAGGGGGAACCCAGCGACTGGCCAGTCTTGGCGCACGCCTACAAGGCCCCGTTTCGCCCGGCCTGCGCCTGGATGTCAGCCTGCGCTACAGCCGCATCCGCGACGACGAAGGCTATTTCCCTTTGTTCGAAGACGGCGCACGGCGTGAATTGCGGCAAACCCAATGGTCCGTTGAGCTCGTCAAGCCCCTGCAGGGGTCATTCATTGAAGGCGCGGAAGCCCTGCTCCAGGTGCAAGATATTCGCCAGTCAAGCAATTTGTCGCTATTTCGCTACACCGGATTCAGCATCTACAGCGGCATTCGCTGGGCTTGGTAGGCGAAAAACATCAAGCAAAAAGGAATGTCTGTTGCGCGCGTGCAACTCAGCAGCCACAAACACAGCCGCCAACCCGTGTTTAGCTGGGCGAACCCCCCTGAACAGGGTGCCATAATCGCGCGGCTGTCGGCAATGGGGTTCGGGGAGGGTGCGTCTGCATCTGTTTCCCGAGCGCCAGTGAAAATCCCGGCCCTTGATGTGATGGTCATCACATTGAAGGTCAGGACCCCGACTCACACTTCGAGTCCATGATGAC
Organism: Rubrivivax sp.; assembly: GCA_043776165.1. Taxonomy (GTDB): domain Bacteria; phylum Pseudomonadota; class Gammaproteobacteria; order Burkholderiales; family Burkholderiaceae_C; genus Rubrivivax. The sequence continues at coordinate 7,805 of JAYVRO010000034.1, forward strand.
CAAGCATCCACCCAATTCGACTGAGCGTCCGGCCCCAACGCGGGCTTTCAGTCGAGTGTGGGTGTCCGCCTAGTCACTTACGCCCGATTTCTTTGCACAGAAATCAACATCTCTTCCAAACCAGGAGTTTCTTGAATGCCACTTTCACTGAATAGCTCAGTCATCGCCCGTCTCGCAGCCGGCATGTACGGCTTGCAGCTCGGTTCCACCACCATGAACCAGGCCATCACGGCCGCCAACTTCCTTGCCACGTCAGACAGCCCGGGTTCAGACGGCATGAACCGCCTGATGCAAGTGCTGTATGAGCGCGACTTCGCTACTTCAAGCAATACCGTTGTCGCCACGACCTTGGTCGGCAACATGGGCATCACCGGCGCATTGGCCACCAGCAGCATCACCTTGGTCAAAGACGCGCTCGACGCCGTTCCCGCCTCGGGCCGTGGTGCCGTCATCGTCACCTTGGTCAACAAGCTTGCAGCCGCTGAAGCCGACGCCACCTACGGTGCCGCCGCCAAAGCATTCAATGCGCAAATTACCACGGCCATTGCTTACGCCAACGCCGTTGTCGCTGATGTCGCCATCTCATCCCTGGTACCCATCTTCAACCTCGTCGCCGGTGTGCACGCAGGTGTTGATTCCATGCGTCTAACGGGCAACCAAGACGTCCGCATCGACTTCACCAACTCCGCTAACCAGATCAAGGGTCTCGACCTGAACGGCAACGGCGTCATCGCCGTCGATGGCGTCGAAAACGCCATCACCGGCAGGGCCGCTGGTTTTGAAGTGGTTGACGCCTACCCGCGCAACCCGCTGAACCAGTCCGATACCGCCAACAACTTCCTCGGCGACATCGACTACGACGGTACCGGCTTCAAGGGCGACGGCGTTGCCACCAACGGCAACA
>JAYVRO010000035.1:0-8707 GCA_043776165.1 Rubrivivax sp.
GCATTGGCGCGGGCATCGTCACGCACCAAGGACTCAGCGTTCCACCAGGCCAGCGCCAACAGGGTGCTGGCGACGATGGACACCGACAAGCCCGTGCCCAGCGCCAGCAACACGGCCAGCTTGACGCGCAAAGAGCGGCTTGCCCACCAGGCTCGCCAAGTGCGCCATACACCTGTGAAAGCACTCGAAAAAACGCTCATTGGCCTCGGCCAGCGTCAGACACGGTGGCTTGAATCTACGCGCGGCATCGTGTCGAGCAAAACATCAAAGTCCAGCACCGGCACGGGCCGGGCGTACAAATAGCCTTGGTGCAAATGGCAGCCCAACAAACGCAATGCGTCGGCTTGTTCTTGGGTCTCAACACCCTCGGCCACCACTTGCATGTCGAGCATGCGCGCCAAGGTGATGATGGATGCCACCAAGGCACCATCTTTGCCACCGCGGTGCACGTCGATCACAAACGAGCGGTCGATCTTCAACTCGTCGAGTGGGAAACGTTTGATGTAACTGAGTGATGAATAACCCGTTCCAAAGTCGTCCAGCGACAGCCTGAACCCCTGTTCGCGCAGTTCCACCAAACGGGCAATGGCGCGGTCAACATCGAGCATCAGCATCGATTCCGTCACCTCGATGGTCAGTGCCGCTGGCGCCACACCGTGGCGCGCCACCAGCGCCAGCAGGTCATCGACCAAACCTTCGGCCATGAAGCTGGACGCCGCCACGTTGACCGAGATCGGCAGCACAGGCCGCCCGGCACGCGCCCAGCGCGCTTGTTGGCTGGTGGCTTGTTCAAACATCCAGTCGGTGAGCGGCAAGATGAGACCGGTTTCTTCGGCCAGCGGGATGAATTCAAAGGGTGGCACCAACCCACGTTTGGGGTGCTGCCAGCGCACCAGGGCTTCGGCGGCCACAAAGGCGCCGGTGACCACGTCGATCTTGGCTTGCAAGAACATGCGCAGCTCACCCTCGGCAATGGCGCGGCGCAGGTCATCTTCGCGCTCCAGGCGAGCACTGGCCACAGCATTCATGGTTTCGTCAAAAAAACGATGACACGACTGGCCGGCCTTTTTGGCGGCGTGCAGCGCTTGCTCCGCAAAGTGCGCCAACTGCGCGGCGTTGTCAGCATCCCGCGGAAAAAGCGCAATGCCCACGCTGGCACTCAGTTGCAACAAACGCCCCTGCACTTCGACGGGCTCGGCCATCGCGTCGCGCAGACGCTGCGCAGCCAAACCCGCGTGCTTGGGGTCCCCCACATCGAGCAACATGATGGTGAAGGCATTGCCACCAATGCGCGCCACCACTTCAGCATGCCCGCCGGGGCGGCCACTGGAGCTGAGATCGGCACCGCGGGTCACGGCCTGCAAGCGCGCCGCCAACAGAACGAGCACCTGGTCGCCGCCGCCATGGCCCAGCGCATCGTTCACGCGCTTGAAGTGGTCAATGTCGACGTGCAGGACGGCGCACAGCGCGCCGGTGCGACGCGACTTCTCCAGCAGCGGCCCGGCCAGTTCAATGAAAAACTCCCGGTTGGGCAGGCCCGTGAGTGTGTCGTGCAAAACCAGGTGGCGCACTTGACGTTCGGCCTCAACACGCTCGGTGATGTCTTGAGTGATGCCGTCCACGCTGACGATGCGCCCAGTGGCGTCACGCACACATTCGGCTTGCTCAAAAACCGTCCGAACCTGGCCGTCAAAGCGTTCCAACACATAGGTTGTCTGGTAGGCCACACCGCGCGCCAGGGCATCGCGCGCAGCCTTGACTCTGTCGCGGTCGCTCTCACGCACACGCTCCAGCAAGTCAGCAAGCGTGACCTTGGCCATGGTCTGCGGTGTGCAGCCGTAGATGCGCGCAATTTCTTCTGAAGCCGTCATGGCGCCTTTGGTCGTGAATTGCCAACTGCCCATGTTGGCCAGGTGTTGCGCGCGGGCCAGGCTCTCACGCCCACGTTGCAGCTCGTGCGCTGTGTTGGCCACGCGCAAGCCGTAACGCACGCGGTGCACCAGCAGACCCCACTGCACGGGTTTGGTGATGAAGTCAGTGGCACCGGCGTCGTAAGCCTTTTCGATCGATTCGACGTCGTTCAGGCCGGTCATCATGAGCACAGGGATGCGCGCACCAACGGGCGTGGCACGCAGGCGGCGACAGGTCTCAAAACCGTCGATGCCAGGCATCACCACGTCAAGCAGGATCAGATCGAATGCTGCATTGGCCAAGAGCTTCAAACCGCGCTCGCCGCTGTCGGCCTCGGTGACATGAAAGCCGCCATGCCGAAGCGCGCGTGCCGCCATGCCGCGCAGCAGCAAATCGTCGTCAATCACCAGTAGCCGCGGCGCATCCGACAAATCCGTTCCCCTGCTGAACCCAATCCACTGGCGCAACTGTTATGCGCCGTTACCCGCCAAAACGCAACGACGCACGCCAGGCAATCTACTTGCCACTGGCCGCCCAAGTGTGCGGGCCCAGGTGCTGGGCCACCGGCTGAAGTGCCACCACAACCCGGCCCATTTCCGCGGTGCAGTGAAGCGTTGCCCAGACGTGCTACCTCTGTGCCTTGTCTTTCTGGTTCTGCGTTTCGATGCGCTCACGCGCGGTTTGCCAGTCGGCGTCGCTCCAGTCACGCAGCTCGTAAAAATTGCCGCCCGTGGCCAAGGCGCTGCCGCCGTCCATCATGATGCTTTGGCCGGTCAACCAATCACATTGGCCAGGTGCCATCAAGAACGTGGCGAGGTTTTGCAGCTCTTGCATCTCACCCGGGCGCGCCATGGGGTTGCGCAAGCGGCTGCGCTCGCCGGGTTGTTCACCGGGGTTCAGCCGCTTGCTCATGCCTTCGGTGGGGATTTCACCCGGCCCCACAGCGTTCAAGCGCACGCCAAATTTGGCCCACTCCACGGCGAGCGACTTGGTCATGACGTCAATGCCCGCCTTGCTCATGGCCGAAGGCACCACATACGGGCTGCCGTTGTCGACCCAGGTGGTGATGATGCTCATCACGCTTCGGCAGGGTTGGCCATGCATCCACTCGCCCGCTTTGGCCTGCGCAACCCAGCGTTTGCCCACGGCCTGCGTGACATAAAAGCTGCCGTGGAAAACGATGTTGGCGATGGCGTCAAAAGCACGGGGCGACAGGCTTTCGGTGGGGGCGATGAAGTTGCCCGCAGCGTTGTTTACCAGACCGTCGAGGCCACCGCTGTCAAAAAGGCTCTGCACCATCTCGTCAACGGCTTGTGCAATGCGGATGTCAACACCAAAGGTGTCGACTTGTCGCCCTGGGAACTGGGCGCGCCAGGCCTCGGCGGTTTCATCACAGACGCTCTTGCGGCGCCCGCAAATGGCGACATCCGCACCCAGCGAAAGGAACTGTTCCGCCATGGCTTTGCCCAGGCCCGTGCCGCCACCAGTGATGAGGATGCGCTGGCCTTGCATGAGGTTGCTTTGGTACATCGTGTGCTCCGGGTTGTCGACGGATTCAGGTCGAAGTTTCAGAAAGAAAACTCAGATTAACGTTTTGGATGACGCGCGACTAATTGACGGCAATCGCGAGGGCCTGGTTGATGTCCCACATGATGTCGTCGATGTGCTCCAGCCCGACGCTGATGCGCACCATGTCGGGCAGCACCCCAGCAGCGAGTTGCTGGGCCTCGTCCAGCTGGCGGTGCGTGGTGCTCGCCGGGTGGCTGATGAGCGTGCGTGTGTCGCCGATGTTCACCAAGTGGCTCATGAACTGTGCGTTTTCGATGAACTTCACACCCTGCGTGATGCCGCCTTTGACCCCAAAAGCCAGCAACCCCGAAGCTCCACTCATCTGGCGCGTTAACAAGGCGTGCTGCGGGTGATCGGGCAGGCCCGGGTAGTTGATCCACGCCACTGCCGGGTGGTCTTGCAAGAACTTGGCCACGGCCAGCGCGTTGGCGCCATGCTGTCGCATGCGCAGACCCAGGGTCTCGACGCCTTGCAAGATCTGCCAAGCGCTCATGGGCGACAGCGCGGCGCCAAACACGCGCAGCGTTTCCATGCGGGCGCGCATGGCAAAACCAAAGTCACCAAAGGTCTCAAAGAACTTCACGCCGTGGTAGGCGCTGCTGGGTTCGGTCATGCCGGGGAATTTGCCGTTGTCCCAAGGGAATTTGCCGCCATCCACCACCACACCGCCCAATGTCGTGCCATGGCCCGCGAGGTACTTGGTGGCGCTGTGCACCACGATGTCAGCGCCATGCGCCAGGGGGTTGCACAGCGCGGGGCTCGGTACCGTGTTGTCGATGATGAGGGGCACGCCGTGCGCGTGGGCCACCGCAGCAACAGCCGCGATGTCCAACACCACCAGACTCGGGTTGCCCAGGCTTTCAGCAAACACGGCGCGTGTGTTGGGCCGCATCGCCGCAGCAAAGGTCTCAGGTTTTGTCGCGTCAACAAAAGTGGTGGTAATACCAAATTTGGCCAGACTCACGGCCAGCAGCGTCACGCTGCCACCGTACAAAGCGCCCGTCGCCACCACGTGGTCACCGGCCTGCAACAGCGTCATCAAGGCCAGAGCTTCGGCGGCCATGCCCGAGGCACAGGCCACCGCCGCACGGCCCCCTTCGAGCGCTGCGACACGTTCTTCCAATGCCGCCACCGTGGGGTTGCTCAAGCGCGAATAGACATTGCCAAAGGTCTGCAAATTGAAGAGCGACGCCGCGTGCTCGGCGCTGTCAAACACAAAGCTGGTGGTTTGGTAGATCGGCAAGGCGCGCGCGCCCGTGGCCGCGTCGGGGATTTGCCCGGCGTGGATGGCCAGCGTGTCGGGGTGAAAGCGACGATCAACATGTCGGTCAACAGGACGATCAACTGAACGTTCAGCCATGCTCATCTCATCAGTTACTTTTCGGAGGCGAGGCTTTGCGTGCCGTGATCACGCCCGTGTTCACGCCCACCCAATGCAGCCCGCCAAATAGCCGCGCATGTTCAATCTTCACGCAGCGATTCATCACGCTTTGCAGGCCATCGGTGCGGGCGATGGCCTCGGCTTCCAGGCTCATCACACCGAGTTGTTGCCACAGCACTTTGGCGCCGATGGCCACGGCGCTGCGTGCGATGGCGGGCAGCTCGGGCTCGCGGCGAAAGACATCCACCATGTCCACCGGCACGTCGATGTCCTCCAGGCGGGCAAATGAGCGTTCACCCAAAATCCGCTCATATCGTGGGTTAACCGGCACGATGCGGTAACCGTGGCTCTGCATGTACTTGGCCGCAAAGTAGCTGGGCCGGTGCCATTCGGCCGACAAACCCACCACCGCGATGGTGCGGGTGTGAGCCAAGATGCGGCGCAGGCCGGGGATGTCGTCAACCATGGTGTGTGCAGTGTTGCAGAGATACTAGCGGGCATGAAAAGCTCGAGCCGCACTGCCCCCCGCATTGCCCTGATTCACGCCTTGACGCATTCCCTGGCGCCCATCAACGATGCGCTCAACCGCGACTGGCCTGAGGCCAACCGCATGAATGTGCTCGACGACAGTTTGTCGGCCGACCTGGCCCGCACCGGCCAGTTGGACGACGCCATGACAGCGCGCTTTCAAGCCGTGGGCGATTACGCGCTGAGCACCGGCGCGCAGGGCATTCTCTTCACCTGTTCGGCCTTCGGCCCCTGCATTGAAGCCGTGGCGCACAAGCACGCGACCGTGCCCGTGCTCAAACCCAACGAAGCCATGATCGAAGAGGCCGTGGCCTTTGTGGCGCAGCACGGTGGCAAAGTGGGTTTGGTGTCGAGCTTCATGCCCACGCTGCAATCCATGCCCAGTGAATTCCCGTCCGCCACGCCGCTACTCACGGCCTTTGCGCCTGGTGCCATGGACGCGCTGAACCGTGGCGACTTCGCCACCCACGACGCCGCCACCGTTGACGCCGCGAAAGGCTTGGTCGCATTAGGCTGCACGGTCATAGCGCTCGCGCAGTTCAGCATGGCGCGCGCCGCAGCACCGGTGGCCGCAGCCACGGGGTTGCCAGTGTTGACCACGGTGGACTCGGCGGTGCGCAAGCTGAAGGCATTGCTGGGCGGCTGAGTCTGTGGCTTGCGCCTGACTTTCGTCTGGTCAGCGCCTGAAACACGCGAGGTCAGCGCCCCTCCACGCTGCCCTCGCGACGCGGGTCAGCGCCACCAAACCAGCCCGTGGACGTGCGCTGAAGACCTTGCAGCCCGCTGGTCAAGTCAAACTGCAACACGGTGTGGCCGCGCGCTTTGAGCGCGTCGATTGTTTGAAGGGGAAAGCGCCCGGGCTCCAGGGCCGTGGGCCCGTTGAAACTGGCGAAGTTGGGCAGGTTGATGGCCTGCTGCACGTCGTGGCCCCAGTCCAAACTGGCGATCAGGGTTTTGGCCACGGCGTGAATGATGATGGGCCCGCCGGGTGAGCCCAGCGTCATCAACAAGCGGCCATCCCTTTTGTCAAACACCAGGGTCGGGCTCATGCTGGACCGCGGGCGCTTGCCGGGCTGCACGCGGTTGGCGACGGGGCGGCCCTGGGCGTCGGTGGGCGCAAATGAAAAATCGGTGAGTTGGTTGTTGAGCAAAAAGCCACCCGCCAAGCCCGTGCCACCGTCGCTCATGAGGCGGCTGCCCCACGCGGCTTCAATGCTCGTCGTCATGGCCACGGCGTGGCCTTCGCCATCAACGATGCTGATGTGACTCGTGCCGTGCTCCACCTGCGCCGCCTGTGGTGCATAGGCGATGGCGGCCCCCAGCGGCTGGCCCGGCGCGGCGCGCTGCATGCTGCGCGGGCCGACAAGGGCCGCTCGTTGGCGCAAATAGGCGGGCTCGAGCAGGCTCGCCCAGCGGCCGGCAGGCGCTGTGGTGAAGGCTGGGTCGGCGATGTACTGGTCACGGTCGGCAAAGGCCAGGCGAGCGGCTTCCAGGTAGTGGTGCAACCAGTCCGCACTGGGCAGGTCATTCACAAGGGTTGGGTCGACGGCGGGCAGCGCTTGCAAGATGCCCAGCATCTGCATGATGGTGATGTGCCCACTCGACGGCGGGCCCATGCCGCAGACCAAAAAGTGCGCCTTCCAGTCGGTGCACAAGGGCTCGCGCTGCTGCACTGTGTAGGCCGCCAAGTCGGCCACGGTCAATGAGCCGGGGTTGCTGGCATGGCTTTGCACACGGCGGGCGATGTCGGCCGCCATCGGCCCGCTGCGCAGGGCGCGGCTGCCATCGGCAGCGATGCGGCGCAACACCTGGGCCAAGGCGGGGTTGCGCAGCACATGGCCCACGGGGTGGGCCTGGCCGTCAGCGGCAAAAAAATAGCTGCGCGCTTGGGCGTCGCTGGTCAAGGCGCGGACGTTCTCGCGTTCGCTGGTCAGCAAGGTGTGCAGTCGCGGGCTCAGGGCAAAGCCTTGTTCAGCCAAGTTGATGGCCGGTTGCACCAAGCGCGCCCAGGGCAAACGCCCGTGCAAACGGTGGGCCAACTCCAGCATGGGCACCACGCCGGGCACGCCCACCGCGCGACCGCCTGTGATGGCAGCCTGGCGCTGCATGGGCTGACCCTGGGCGGTGAGGAAGAGGTTTTCAGTGGCGCCAGCAGGCGCGGTTTCGCGGCCATCGAAGGCCTGCACCTGCGCGCCACTGGCGTGCAGCAAAAACGCGCCGCCACCAATGCCGCTGCTTTGTGGCTCGACCAAAGTGAGAACCATTTGCACGGCCACGGCGGCGTCCATCGCCGTGCCGCCCTCGTCCAATATCTGCGCCCCTGCGCGTGCGGCCAAAGGGTTGGCAGCGGCCACGGCATGGTGCTTGAAGGCCCAACCGGGCTTGGCGTTGAAACCCGAGGCACCTTCGGGCAGTTCCACGTTGCGCGGTGGCGGCACGGGCGCAGCGCAGGCTACCAACACCAGCACCAACACCAGCGTCGCGCAGACAACATGAACCGGCCTGAAAAACCTCAACATGCAAGCTCCTGATGACTGCGCTATCAACGCCAAATGGGCCGCGAATGATGCCGCAGTGCTGCGTCTCCGCAGCAGTGAAAACCCAACGAAAACCCGCTGCTACACTGCCGAGCACCAGGAGAGAGTGCCGCCCGTCGGCGCCGCCGAAGGCGAGTTTGTTGACCGTTCAAACAGACGTAACGCTCAGGCAAAAGGACTGGTGATTTTCCTTGCTGGAGAGAGGCCGCACGCAGCGCCAAGCGGCGATGCGGCCCACCGAAGGGGCAAGGGTTGCCAGGCGCATCGTGAAAAACACAGGGCGTTGGGGCAGGCCCGAATCTCTCAGGTAAAGCGGACAGCGAGGGCAAACCGCATCGACCTCACCGAGGTCGGCGCAGCACCCCTTTTGCCCTCACTGGAGCCGCCATGGCCACCCTGCCTGAAACCGCCTTGTTGCAAACCCCCCTGCACGATTTGCACTTGCGCCTTGGCGCCAAGATGGTGCCCTTTGCGGGTTACGCCATGCCCGTGCAATACCCCGCCGGTTTGATGGCCGAACACAAACATTGCCGAGAGGCTGCAGCCCTGTTTGACGTTTCACACATGGGTCAATTGCGAATAGTGGGCGCTGACAGCGCCGCCGCACTGGAAAGCCTGGTTCCCGTGGACGTGATCGGCCTGGCCGAGGGGCGACAGCGTTATGCTTTTTTCACCAACACCACCGGCGGTTTGCTGGACGATTTGATGATGGTTCGGCCCGCGCCGGGTACTGGTTTTGGCGATCTCTTTCTCATCGTCAACGCGGGCTGCAAAGAGGCCG
>JAYVRO010000036.1:0-8702 GCA_043776165.1 Rubrivivax sp.
GAGCAGGGTTTCAAACCGCGCGCGCCGTGCGGCCCAAGCCGCCAAGGGCAAGGTGAAAGCGATGCCCAGCAGCAGGGCCAGCAGCTCGATCCAGCGCTGTTGCAAGGTGCTGCTGAGCGTGGTGCTGGCCAACCAGGCGCCGAGTGCAACGCGTGCGATGTCCACGCTGAAACGGTCGCTCGCCAAGTAACCCACCGCCACCGCCAAAAGCACGGCAGCAAAACCAAGGAGGTCTTGCCGCGCGACGCTCGTCTTAACGTTTGGCATGACCAACTTTGGCAGCGCAAAAGCGGACAGCACCGCCAAGGCCACCATCACGGCGGCCATGAAGCGGTAGACCTCGGGCCAACTCCAACCGCCACCTTGGTTGGGGTCGGTCCAGATGAAGGCCACACCGCCAGAAAGAATCATCGCCAGCCGGTAGCCCATGACGTTGAGTGACGCACCCATGCCACGCTCGGCAGGTGGCAACAGGTCGGTGCGATAGGCGTCAATCACCACGTCTTGCGAGGCCGAAATAAAGGCCACCGCCACAGCCAGCAGCGCAAATGCACGTGTAGCGGCGGTGGGCGACGTGGCCGCCAGCAACAGCAGCGCGCCCGCCATCACGAGTTGCGTCAGCACCAACCAGCCGCGCCTGCGCCCGAGCCAGGGCACATCAAAGCGGTCCATCAGCGGTGCCCACAAAAACTTGAAGGTATAGGGCAAGCCCACGATGCTGAGAAAGCCAATGGCCGCGACATCCAGCCCCGACGTGGTGAGCCAGGCCTGCATGGCTTGGCCGGTTAACGCAAGAGGTAAGCCAGAAGCAAAACCGAGCAGGGTGACGACGGCGAGGCGGTAGGGTGCGGCGAAATGCGGCGGTGACTTTGACATGCTGCGATCTTGTCACTGACCCATGGAGCCGCACCTCAACTTGCATCCAAACCACAGCGCTCCGTGCGCCGACGCTCAGACAGGTGTCAGCGTGTCAAGGCGTCTTCGGCGCCGAAGTCGGCTGCGCCGCCGGTACCACGCTGGTCGTTGGCGAGATCGCGCCCGTCATTGGCGCCGCCGAACCCGCTGACCCCAGCGGCACCGGCGCTATCCCCTGCTTGTAGATCGACTCCGCCATGGCCAACAGCTTTTCTCGCGGCAAGGTGCCCACCAGGGCATACCCCGTGGGGCCGTCGACCCAATAGAAAAGTGAGAGCTCACCTTCGCGTTCGAAGCGGAACGCGGCAGGGGTATTGGCTTCGGGCTTGCGCAGGTAGACGGTGACGCGCTCTTTGCCGCCCGTGGCCTGGTACATGAGCTGGGCGCTGGGCGTTTTGGCATCCGGTAGCAAGCGGCCACCTACCAGCTCAAAACCCTGCTCGCGCAAATCGAAAAGTTTGACCGGCATGGTCAAGCGCCTGGTGAGCCAGCGCGCCAGGTGCTCTTCGTTGGCTTTGACTTCAACGGCGTGTCGCACTTCGGGCACGTACACGGTATGGGCCAGAGCCGCGCGGTGCACCCATTCAACCGCGCTGCGCTGCCCCCGCTCTGTTGTTGCCGATGCCCACGGACCTTGCCCTTGCGAATGAGCTTGTGATTGCGCTTGTGATTGCGCTTGCACTTGCCACATCAAGCCCGCACCCAGGAGTCCGCCCAGGAGCAAAAGCCCGGCGGCCATCGCCGCTTGCAGCCAGCGCTGTTGTTGCGGCGACGGCTCTTCACGCAACAGGCCCAGAGTCGCCGCAGGCAAAGGTTCTAGGGCCATGGGCGCCAGCCGCTCGCGCAGTGCGTCGCGGTCGGCCGCCCAGGCCTGCACCAACGCAGCGTCGGCGGGGTGCTCGGCAAGCCACGCTTCAGCCTGCACTGATTGCGCAACGTCGAGCTCGCCGTCGAGCCAGGCGCTGAGTTGTGCGGGGTCGATGGCAGCAGAGTGGGTGGTCATACGACCCGTCTCAAGGTGGCTGGCGCGGCGTGGGCGACGGGTGCGTGCCCCTCCAACACGCGCCGCAGCGCAGCGCGCGCGCGGAAAACGCGCGACATCACGGTGCCCACGGGCACGTGCAATACCTCGGCCACCTCGGCGTAGCTGAGCTGCTCCACGCACACCAGCAAGAGCGGTTCGCGCTGCTCAGGGCTGAGGGTTTGAAGCGCGGCCAGGAGGTCCATGCGGTGACCCATGTTGTCGGTGTTGTCGATGGCACCTGCGTCCACCACACGGTGCAGTTCTGCATCGGCGGTGGGAGTGGTGCGTGACTCGCGGCGCAGCATGTCGAGATAGGCGTTGTGGGCGATGGAGAGGAGCCAGACCAGCATGTCGCGCTGCTGGTCAAATTGGTGCCAATGTGTGAGCGCCCGCTCCACGGTGCTTTGCGTGATGTCGTCGGCCACCGACGGGTTGTAGGCCAGTGATCGGGCATAGCGACGCAACCGTGGCAAGGCCGCCAGCAGTTGGCTTCGAAAGGGTTGTGGCGCTTGCACTGCTGGGGTCTACGCGTGGGGCGGCTTGTGCATTCCGCCCTAGGAGGGAATGACGCTGGCGCTGGCACTGGCACTTGCACTTGTACTGGCGGCCGCACGTTGGCGGCCAAAGTCCACGAACCAGTCGATGCTGGCCGCGTTGGCCATGGCGTCGCGGTTCATGACCTTTTCTGGCGCCGCGCCCAGCAGTAGTTTCTTCACGGGAAGCTCCATCTTTTTGCCAGACAGGGTGCGTGGAATGGCCTGCACGGGGTAGATGTCGTTGGGCACATGACGCGCCGACAAGGCTTGGCGGATGACCTGGCGCAGCCTGGCTTGCAAGGCAGCGTCAAGGTTCAGCCCATCACGCAGCACCACAAAGAGTCCCATCCAGCTTTCTCGGCCGAGGTACTCCAGGTCGACCACCAAGCTGTCCAGCACTTCTGGCAAGGCTTCAACGGCGCGGTACAGCTCGGCCGTTCCCATGCGGATGCCGTGGCGGTTGATGGTGGCGTCAGAGCGACCGTAGATCACGGCACCATGGTGGGTTGCGATGGCGTCATCGCCCGACGCACCACGGGGCACGATGCGGATCCAGTCGCCATGGCGCCAGATGCCGCGGCCCTGGCCTTGGCCTTGGTCGTCAGCGTGCCGGTACATGTCGAAGTAGCTGGCGCGGTAGCGGCTGCCGTCGGCGTCGTTCCAAAACCGCAGCGGCATCGAGGGCATGGGCTCGGTGCAGACCAGTTCACCCACCTCGTTGACAAGGGGCTGACCATGGCCAGCCAGATCGGGCTCGCCGTAAGCCTGAATGGCCGCACCCAGGCAGCGCACTTGCATCTCGCCGCTGATCAGCGGCAGGGTGCGCAGGCCGCCGACAAAGGCGCAAGCCGTGTCGGTACCGCCGGAGATGGAATTGATCCAGATGGGCTGGCCGTCCGGTTGCGGCATGTGTTGCCAAATCCACTCGTGGCAGTCTTCTGACAAGGGCGAACCCGTGGAGCCGATGGCACGCAGACGCGACAGGTCAGCCACATCCTGAGGCACCACGCCGGATTTCAAACAACTGGCATAAAAAGCCGCTCCGGCGCCAAATAAGGTGGCGCCCGAGGCCGCTGCAAATCGCCACAACGTGCCCATGTCCGGCGTTTTGCCTGGGCCATTGCCGACACTGTGAGCGCCCCCAGGATGGCCATCAAAAATGCACACCGTGGTGCCGCCCAAGAGCGCACCGGGCTGGCTGTTCCACACCACCCAGCCTGTGCTGGTGAACCACAAAAAACGATCACCTGTCTCGGCGCTGGCGCCAATGTCGTTGTGCAACACGCCGCCCTTTAACTGTTCAAGTAACACACCGCCCTGGCCATGAACGATGGGCTTGGGCAGGCCCGTGGTGCCACTGGAATAGACGATCCACAAAGGATGATCAAAGGGCACCCAGGTGCATGACCGGCTCGCGGGCTCACCGGCAGTCAAGGCGGAAAAGACATGGGCTGTGCGCTGCGGGGTGGCGAACTCCTCGGCGCTGGCGCCCAGGTCCAGGTCGGCCAACAAAATGACATGCCGCACACTGGGTAACCTGCCCAATACCTCACGAACGACCGGGCGCCGATCATGGTGTTGGCCGCCATAACACTGGCCATCCACCGCGATCAACACCAAGGGCTCGATCTGCACAAAACGATCAAGCACCGCCACCGGTCCCATGTCGGGCGAACAAATTGACCACACCGCGCCGATGCTCGCGCAGGCCAAAAAGGCCACGATGGCGTGTGGCGTGTTGGGCAAGTAGGCGCACACACGCTCGCCAGGCGCAACGCCCATGGAGCGCAAATGCTGAGCCAGAAAAAACACCTGGCGTTCTAGTTCAGGCCAACTGATGTGCAGCGGCGCGTTCATGCGCTCGTTCTGAAAAACAATGGCCGGTTGGCCTGCGGCGTGCGCCACTTGGGCATGGCGAAACACCTGCTGCGTGTAGTTGACCTGGGCGCCTTGGAACCACTGGGCGCCAGGCATCACGCGCGGGCCAATCACGCGATCAAAAGGGCTCGGTGACTGGATGTCGAAGTAGTCCCAGATCGAGCGCCAAAAGCCTTCCAGGTCAGTGACCGACCATGACCACAGTGCTTCGTAGTTGGCAAAACACAGGCCACGCTCGCGTGCGAGCCAGTCCAGGTACAAGGTGATGCGAGGGGTCGGCTGAGGCATGGGGCAAGAGCGGCGTCAGTTACGCAGGAACGAATGCGCAGCAAGGACACACACAAAGGCGCCGATGCTAGTGTCTAGTTGCGCCCGATCAGCCCCGCCCTGTCCGGCCAGTTCCGCCGCTGAAATTCAGTTCAGCGCAATCGACAGCGGCTTGTGCGCCGCCATCAGGCGGCCAATGATCCCGGCCTCCTCGGCCAGAGTGAAAGCGAACGGGTACAAGGATCGTTCTGTGGCTGCCCGCTCGGGTTGACCGGCAAACTCGCCGATCTGCTTCATGATGTATTTGAAGTCGATCATCAAGAGCACGGCGGGTGCTTTGACACTGGAGTTCATGCGCTCTTCGCCAATCACCCGGGCGCCGAGCATGCGTTCGTAGTAACGCACATGGCGGGGGTTGACTTCCATCACCAGGGCGTCGAAACCGCGTATGCGGTGCGCCACGATGTAGGCCACGTGGAAAAGTGCAGCCAGCACTCGCTTGGTGCCCGCGATGGGGTCGATGGCGAGCTTGGTGAACTCCACGAGACGCAGGTTTCGGCCGCGCAGGTCGTTGATCAGATCGCCAAAAACCTGCTCGCTGGCCATGCCTTCGGAGCCGTCCAGACCAATCGTGATGGTGCCGATGGTCTCCAGGTTTTCCATGGCTGTGAGCGTGATGCGGTTGGCCGTTTGGTCAACCGGCAGCGACACCGTTTGGTAACCACGCCAAGCGTACCGATGGCGCACCAACATGCTGGCCGCGCTTCGGCGTTCGTAAGAGTCGGCGGTCTTGATCTTGAACTGGCGTCTGCACGCCTTGCCGTCAGGCAAAAGATCAATGCGCGGGTCTTCTACCAAAAACGGCACGCGCCTGCCCGGCGGGTTCAACGGCGCAGCAATGATGGTGTTGGGGATCATGGAACCGAGTTTTTTGTCGTCACTTATGTCGAGTGTGCCTATTCACACCGCGCGAAAGTGTGAGGATTGATGTCCGCCCCCCCTGGATCGGTGGTCACGCGACACATTTCAGGCGTCGATTTGTAACTGCCAGTGACGGCGCACCCACCTCTACGTGCTTACCCCGGCATCAATTCGTCACATCCGCGACACGCCAACGATCAGCGGCAAAGGGATGCCGCACATAACCCTGCACACGCGGCTGCGTCAGGCTCACGACCACGGTGTGCTGGTGTGCGATGTACGGCAGGTAGGCCAACATCATGCGCTGGCATTGACGCATCAGGGCCAGGCGCTCGGGGCCGTTGGCCAAGGTCGATTGTTGTTCGTACAAACGATCAAAAGCTGCCAGCTTGAAGCGTGCGTCGTTGCTCTGGTCGCTGTTGGGGCCATAAGCCAGGCCCAGGAAAAAATCTGAATCGGGCGAGCCGTTGGCCCAACTGAAGCCCCACATCATCAGCTTGCCTGCCAAGGACTTGTTGATCAGTTCACCAAAGGGTGCGAACTCGGCTAACAAATGCAAGCCCACCGCCTTCATGCGCTTGACCCACAGTTCAGCCACGCGGCGCGAGCGCTGGTCGGGTGAAAAAGCGCGGCGCAGCAGCAGCGGCGTGCCGTCGGGCCTTTCACGCCAGCCATCGCCGTTGCTGTCGACAAAACCGAACATGTCGAGCAAGGCCTTGGCGCGTGGCAAATTGCCACCGCCCAACTCGCTGCGCAGCGTCGCGTCAAAACCATAACCATGGGGCGCGAACATGCTGTGCGCGGGTTGATGGGCGTTGCCGTAGGCGTAGCGGTTTTCCAAGGCGTTGTCGTAAGCCAGGCCGATGGCGCGGCGCAGTGCCACTTGTTGTGGCGTATAGCCGCCCACGGTGGCATCGTCGAAGTTGAAGAAGCTCATGCCCGTGCTGGGTGTCAAGTCATGTCGAGCGTTAACACCTCGTTTGACGAGAAAAGGCGCCAGTTGGCCATTGGGCATGGCCAAGGGCGTGAATTCACTGGGCAGATTCACGAGGTCAAGCTCGTCACCCAAAAAGGCCAACCAGCGCGGTTGGGCTTCGTCAATGATGGCAATCTCGATGCGATCCACCAAGGGCAACAATTGACCTTGGTAACGCTCGGCGATGGCCACCAGCTCAGTGTTGTGCGGCGGCGGATGGGCGCTGTAAGGCTGCTGGCGAAAGCGCGGGTTGCGCTCGAGCACGATGCGCGAAGCACGGCGCCAGGACGCCAAACGAAACGGCCCCGTGCCCACCGGGTGGGCCATCAATTCACTGCCGTACTTTTCAACCACTTCACGCGCCAGGGCGCCCGTCAGGCTGGTCTGCGCAAAGAGAAAGGGCAGACGTGGCGCAGGCGCTGCCAGGCGCACTTCAAAGCGGTATCGGTCCAGTGCGCGCAAGCCCGCCACGGGTGTGTCGTAGTTGAACGCCGTCTTGCCTTTCAGCGCCCGCTGGCGCAGCTCTGACAAGCCCAGCAGCCGCGCGTTCTCGAAGTGGTAGAGGTGCTCGGTGACGACCTGCGGGTCGTAATAGCGCTTGATCGAATAAACGTAATCCTCGGCCACCAGCTCGCGCGGTTGGCCACCAAAGGCCGGGTCGTCAGCGAAGAAGATGCCACGCTGAAGTGTGAAGACAAAGTGCCTGGCGTCGGCGGACACCTCGGGCAAAGCTGCAGCCGTTTGCGGCACCAGCAGCGCCGGGTCGGCCATCAAGTCATACGTTAAGGGTGACTCAAAGATATGGGCATTGGTGACCAGCGAGGAATTGTCTGAAACGCGCGGTGGGTCAAAGCCCGTCTCTGCGAAATCAAAAGCCACCCGCAGCGTTTTGAGCGGCGTTTTGAAGTCGGCGGCGCTGCTTGAAGTGGCACTGCTGCGTGCCGACAAGGCCAGCGTTGTGGCACCGGTCAACAGCCAGTCGCGACGCTGCATGGCTGCGGCTCAGTGGTGCATCACGCCGGGGGCAACTTGCTTGTGTCGATGTCGAGGTACTGCCAGAAGTCGTTCCAAAACAGCGGACGCCGGTAGCCCAAGAGCCACCCCTGGGCCATGTCGTTGACGATGCGGTGGACGTGCATCTTGTAGGGCATGTAGGCCACGGCAAGACGTTTGGCTTGGTCGAAGTAAGCCAGCCTCTCGGGGCCATCGGGCAATGCGCTGAGCTGTTCGTACACCGCATCAAACTCGGGCCGGTTGAAGCGCGCCATGTTCTGGCCGCCGATTTGTTTGCTGTGATAACGCGCCAGGCTGCCTTGGCTGTCGCTGTCGGCGGCCAAACCGCCTACGCCCCACATCATTAGTTTGCCTGCGCGGGCGGCCTTGAGGTTCTCGGGCCACTTGGCAGGGATGAATTCGATGCGGATGCCCAGCGCTTTCATGTCGCGGCGCCACAGGTCGTCAAGTTGACGTGTTTGCTGGTCGGGTTGGGTTGCCTTTTTCAGCAGCAGAGGCGAGCCATCGGGCATCTCGCGCCAACCATCACCGTTTTTATCGACATAGCCAAACATGTCGAGCAAGGCCTTGGCGCGCGCTGGGTTGTACTCGCCGTTTTCGCTCTTGAACTTGGGGTCGTAAGCCAAGGTGTTGGGGATCAAGGCCGACTGCGCCGGGATGGCCTGCCCACGGCGCGCGCGCTGAATTTCGGTTTGCAAATCAACACCCAAACCGATGGCACGGCGCAGCGCCACTTTGTCTGGCGTGTACCCGCCCACAGTCGGGTCTTCCATGTTGAACAGCGTGATGGCGCCGTCACTTCGCACCATGCGGTAACCCTGCATGCCCCGCTTTGCCAGGTTCGGCGCCACCTTGCCGCCAGGCATGGCTTGCTCGACGAACTCGGCCGGCACAGCCTCCAGAAAATCGGCCTTGTCTTGCAAAAACGTTAGCCAGCGCGGCTGCACTTCTTCAATGATGGAGATCTCTACGCGGTCAACCATGGGCAGGCGCCGACCTTTGAATTTAGCCAGCAAGGCTTGGCCCACAGCGTCGTCGGCAGCGGGCTCGGCGCTGTACAAAACCTCGCGATAAAACGGGCTGCGCTCGAGCGCGATGAAGCTGCTGCGCCGCCACTGCGCCAAGCGAAAAGGCCCGGTGCCCACAGGGTGCGCGGGGATCTTATCGCCGT
>JAYVRO010000037.1:0-2620 GCA_043776165.1 Rubrivivax sp.
CTGTCCAGCGTGAGCTCTTTCCAGATGCGAAAGTGTTGACCATCGAAATTAGCACCACAACTGCCTGTTTCGTAGACCGTGATCCATGACAGCTCAGGCAAGGTGGGCTGCAAGCGCCGCCAGAGCCAACTGCTCAGTCGCTCGCTGGTGGGGTTGTCGAGTCCTGGCAGATCGTTCAGGCATGCCAAATGCAACTCGGCGTGCAGCGGCGCCCAGACCTCGTCCAAATGGTCGAAGTCAATGGCCAGGTCACGCGCTCCCAGGTCAGCATTGGCGTGCACGATGACTTCAAACCCGTGGCCATGCATGCGTCCGCATGGGTGGCCCGCGCGCACGCTGGGCAAGCGGTGCGCGGCCTGGAAGACATAGCGGCGCCACACATGTGCTTGGCCCATGGCGTCCAGGTCAACACCCTCGTGCGCAGTGCTTTGGATGCCGATCTGTTCGATGCCCGGCACCACCAAGCCATCACGCAACCAACGCGCCAGGTTCTCGTCCGTGGGTTGCTCAAGTCGATCGTTAAGAAAGCGATAGTCCAGCAAACTGACCTGCGACTGCAGCGCGTCGCGCAAGCGCTCGACCTCGCCGCCCGGGAAGCTGGCCCAACCCGTGGGCAGGTTGCAACGCAGCTTGGCCAAAAAACTGTGGCCATGCAAACGCTGCGATCGATGGCCCACAGGCAACAAGCTGACGTGCCGTGCTGCTTCAAAACCAGCGCTGGCGCAAAAGGTCACCCGGGGTGCCGCGTCAGCCGCCGTGCTCACAACGAGCCCTTGACGTTGGTGAAGCGCAGGACAAGTGGATCAACCACACCCGCTTGCGCAAAGCCCCTGGCACGCAGTTGACAAGAGTCGCATTCACCGCAAGGCGCACCCTCTTGGCCGGGTACCGTGCTGGGGTCATAACAGCTGCTGGTGATGGCGTAATCCACCCCCAAGCGTTGGCCCTGTTCAATGATTTGCGCCTTGCTCATCGCTATCAGTGGGGCGTGAATTTTGAGGCGCTGAGCGCGTTCCACACCGGCCTTGGTGGCGAGGTTGGCCATGGCTTCAAAGGCCGCGATGTACTCGGGGCGGCAGTCGGGGTAGCCGGAATAGTCGAGCGCATTGACGCCGACAAAAATGTCTTGCGCGCCCAGTGTTTCTGCCCAGGCCAACGCAAAACTCAAGAACACCGTGTTGCGCGCTGGCACATAGGTGACGGGGATGCCTTGATCCATCTCCCCGACGCTGCGACCCTTGGGCACAGCGATGTCGGCAGTCAGCGCCGAGCCGCCAAATTCACGCAGGTCAATTTGTGCGACCACGTGTTTGCTGGCTTTCAATGCGTGCGCCACAGCAGTGGCGGCTTGCAGTTCATGAATGTGGCGCTGGCCGTAGCGAAAACTCAGGGCAAAACAGTCAAAGCCTTGTTCTTTGGCCAAGGCCAGCACAGTGCTCGAATCGAGCCCACCGCTGAGCAGAATCACGGCGCGGCGCGGTGAAGTAACGGGTCGTTCAAAGGCATCCATGCACGCACTCTAAGGCAACGCCAGTTGCCTCAATGGGGTTGCCGCCACGGAGCCGTGTCTGCCACGCGAGTGGGAAGCCAGCTGCGGCTTCGCACGACAATGCGGCTCATGCTTTCAACCCAAGACGCCATCCTCGCCCGCCGCTCAGTGCGCGGTTTTTTGCCACAAGCCGTGCCCGACACGTTGATGCAGAGCATCTTTGACCTTGCTCAGCGCGCGCCGTCCAACTGCAACACCCAACCCTGGGTGGTGCACGTGGCCTCTGGCACCACCATCCATGTGCTGCGCCAACGGTTGACTGCTGCCGCGCCGGACCCTGCCAACCGCCAACCCGACTACCCTTACGACGGTCGTTACCAAGGCGTCTTCAGGGAGCGCCAAATAGACGCGGCTGTGCAACTCTTTCAGGCCAGCGGCGTTGGTCGGGAGGACCCTGCTGGCCGCGCGGCCAGCTACATGCGCAACTTCGAGTTGTTTGACGCGCCACATGTGGCCTTCATCTACCTGCCCGAAGTCTTTGGCATACGCGAAGCCGCCGACTGCGGCATGTACGCACAAACGCTGATGCTGGCGCTGTCTGCCCACGGCTTGGCGAGTTGCCCGCAAACAGCACTGAGTCACTTTCCCCAGATCATCCGCGAGGTGCTCGGTACCGACCCATCACACAAGCTGCTGTTTGGCTTGTCCTTTGGTTATGAAGACACAACGGTGCCGGCCAACGCCTGCCGTGTCGGTCGACAAAGCGCAGCGCAAGCGGTGGTTTTTCATCGCTGAAACGGTAGCTTGCCTGACTTGAGTCGAATCAAACGTTAACCGAGACATTGCCCATGACGATACAAACGCTGAGTTTTCAAACCCTGACAGCCAATGGCATCCAGATGCGCGTGGCGCTGCAGGGCCAAGGCCCGTTGGTGTTGTTCTGCCACGGTTGGCCTGAGAGCTGGTATTCGTGGCGGCATCAATTGGCTGCCGTCGCCGCTGCGGGCTTTCGCGCAGCAGCCCCGGACATGCGCGGCTATGGCAGCACCGAGGCACCCCAAGACGTCGACAAGTACACCCAACTGCACTTGATTGGCGACATGGTCGAGCTCGTCAAGGCTTTGGGCGAAA
>JAYVRO010000038.1:0-8658 GCA_043776165.1 Rubrivivax sp.
GTGG
The DNA here is from genome assembly GCA_043776165.1 of Rubrivivax sp. Taxonomy (GTDB): domain Bacteria; phylum Pseudomonadota; class Gammaproteobacteria; order Burkholderiales; family Burkholderiaceae_C; genus Rubrivivax. Next base: position 5 of record JAYVRO010000038.1, read on the forward strand.
GCATGGGCCCGAGCCACCGTCTGGCGGGTACCGAAGCATCCGGCGCGGCCTCCCGGGCCAGTGCAGAACACCGCGATTCCTACTAATTTGCTCAAGTATAGATGAACTTGAGTGAATTAGTCGGCCATCGAGTTTTTCGGTCGACCTTTCGGTGCACGTTCTGGCGCGCGTTTTGGTGCGCGTTTTGGTGCGCGTACTGACGCTATGGCTTCGGTCAAAGGCGTGGCCTTTGCTGCAGCGCTCGCAATTCGGCGTGCAATGCCGATAACAAACCATCGCAGGCGTCTTCGATGAGGTCCAGCGCCTCTTCAAAGCCCTGGGGGGCGCCGAAGTAAGGGTCCGGCACCTCGTCCATACCCCGATGTCGTCTGGCGTGGCGCATGAGCAGTTCAACCCGCGCCGGGCCTTGCCCAGGGTGTTGGCGCTGCAACCACTCAATGTGGCCAGGATCCATGACCAAGATGTGGTCGAACACGCTGAAGTCTTGAGTCACAAACTGCCGCGCACGGAGCGCGGTCAAGTCACAACCACGTGCCATCGCGGCGCGGACCGCACGCGCGTCGGCGGCGCTGCCACGCAACGCATGCGTGCCTGCAGACGCGACCTCAACATGGCCTTGCAAACCAGCAGCGATGAGCTTCTTGCGCATCACGCCTTCGGCCGTGGGTGAGCGGCAAATGTTGGCTGTGCAAACAAACAGCAAACGCAGGTCAGGCCGCTGTTTGTGGGCACCGGCCTGCCGCTTCAGCAAGCACACAGCTCGCTCGAAGAGCTGCCGCATCATTTCCTGCCCCCAGACGACTTGGCAGCGACCAGTGGCACCACGTTGTTATCGCGCCCAGCCGCACCAAAGGCCTGTTCACGCAAAAGCGCCAATTGATCGCGCAAGCGCGCGGCCTTCTCGAACTCCAGGTTTCGCGCGTGGTCCAGCATCTGGCCCTCCAGCGTTTTGATGCGCCGCCCCAGGTCTTTTTCGCCCATGGCTTCGACCTCGGCGGCAGCTTGCGCGGCCTTCAAGTCGTCCTTGGCGGTCTTGTCGGACACGACACCGTCGATCATGTCGCGGATATGCTTTTGCACGCTACGCGGCGTGATGCCCATCGCCAAGTTATGTGCGACTTGTTTGTCGCGGCGGCGCTCGGTTTCGCCCATGGCCCGCTTCATCGAATCGGTGATGCGATCGGCGTAAAGAATGGCGCGACCGTTCAGGTTGCGCGCAGCGCGGCCAATGGTCTGGATGAGGCTGCGTTCAGAACGCAAGAAGCCTTCCTTGTCGGCGTCCAAGATGGCCACCAGGGAGACCTCCGGCAAATCAAGCCCTTCTCGCAAGAGGTTGATACCCACCAGCACATCAAATGCACCCAGACGCAAATCGCGCAGGATCTCAACGCGCTCAACCGTGTCGATGTCGCTGTGCAGATAGCGGACTTTCACGCCGTTTTCGCTCAGGTAGTCAGTGAGCTGCTCGGCCATGCGCTTGGTCAGCACGGTGATGAGCACACGCTCGCTCACGCCGACACGTTCGCGGATCTCTTGCAACACGTCGTCCACCTGCGTCACAGCGGGGCGAACCTCGACTTCAGGGTCGACCAGACCGGTGGGTCGCACGAGCTGTTCGACGACCTGGCCTGCGTGCTCTTGTTCGTAGTTCGACGGTGTCGCCGAGACGAAAACAACTTGGCGCATCTTGCCTTCGAACTCTTCAAACTTGAGTGGACGGTTGTCGAGCGCGCTGGGCAGGCGAAAACCATATTCGACCAGCGTGGTTTTGCGTGATCGGTCGCCGTTGTACATGCCGCTGAACTGGCCAATCAGCACGTGGCTCTCATCCAGAAACATCAGCGCGTCCGCCGGCAAGTAATCCACCAGCGTTGGCGGCGGGTCCCCAGGTGCGGCACCCGACAAATGCCGCGTGTAGTTTTCAATGCCCTTGCAGTGGCCCACCTCTTGCAGCATTTCCAAGTCAAACCGCGTGCGTTGTTCAAGGCGTTGGGCTTCCACCAACTTGCCGCCTTTGACAAGAAAGTCCAAGCGCTCGCGCAGCTCGACTTTGATGGTGTCGATGGCCGCCACCACTCGGTCACGCGGCGTCACGTAGTGGCTTGACGGATAGACCGTGAAACGCGAAATCTTCTGCAGCACGCGGCCCGTCAACGGGTCCAGCAACTGCAAGCCTTCCACCTCGTCATCGAAGAGTTCAATGCGCAGTGCCAGCTCGGAGTGTTCAGCTGGGAAGACGTCAATGGTGTCGCCACGAACACGAAATGCGCCGCGCGAGAAATCAATCTCATTGCGCGTGTATTGCATGCGGATGAGTTGGGCAATCACATCGCGCTGGCCGAGCTTGTCGCCCACACGCAGAGTCATCACCATGCGGTGGTAATCGGCGGGGTTTCCGATGCCGTAGATGGCACTGACGCTGGCCACGATGATCACATCGCGCCGCTCGAGCAAGCTCTTGGTGGCACTCAAGCGCATCTGCTCAATGTGCTCATTGATGGCGCTGTCTTTTTCGATGAAAAGATCGCGCTGCGGCACATAGGCTTCAGGCTGGTAGTAGTCGTAGTAGCTGACGAAATACTCCACCGCATTCTTCGGAAAGAAGTCGCGAAACTCGCCATACAGCTGTGCGGCCAAGGTCTTGTTGGGCGCAAAAACAATGGCTGGGCGGCCCATTCTGGCAATCACGCTGGCCATGGTGAAAGTTTTGCCCGAGCCGGTCACCCCCAATAGTGTTTGAAAGCTCAGCCCGTCGCCCATGCCTTCGACCAATTTTTGGATGGCCACAGGCTGATCGCCAGCTGGTGCAAAGGGTTGCAGGAGCTGGAAAGGCGAGTCGGGAAAGGAAACCAACTCGCCCTCGCCAACTTTTGAGGTGAGTGGATCGTCGGTCGAAGGCACGTTGGCCAATGCTGTCATCGGGTGAATCCATGGTTTGGCGCGGGGCGCCAATTAGAATTGTTTAGCGTGTTGGGACCGTCAACACAGCGAACCTTCTAGGGTATCGCACCGCGTGAAGGCAATGGCGCATTGGCCGCTGGCGCCGCCGTATTGCGAAAAATGCGGCGCCAAGCGCAACGCCAAGCACAACGCAAGGTCTCGCGGCCCATCATTGCCCCCTCTCCTTTTGTGTCACTTGGAACCATGCTGATGTCTGCCACCACCACCCTGTTTTCCGCCGTCGAACTGGCGCCGCGCGACCCCATCCTGGGCCTGAACGAGCAATTCAACGCCGATCCCAACCCGAACAAGGTGAATCTGGGCGTCGGTGTTTATTTCGACGACAACGGCAAGCTGCCGGTGCTCAATTGCGTGGCCGCGGCCGAGCGCCATTTGCTTGAATCGCCCAAGCCCAAAGGCTATTTGCCCATCGATGGCATTGCGACCTATGACAAGGCTGTACAGGCACTTGTGTTTGGCTTGGACAGTGAAGCCGTCAAAAGCGGCCGCGTGGCCACAGTGCAAGCGCTGGGCGGGACCGGCGGGCTGAAACTGGGCGCCGATTTTTTGAAGCGCTTGCAACCTGACTCAACGGTTCTCATCAGCGACCCCAGCTGGGAAAACCACCGCGCGCTGTTCACCAACGCTGGCTTTGAAGTGCGCAGCTACCCCTACTACGACGCTGCCACGCGAGGTATTCGATTCGACGCCATGCTGGCCGCCTTGCGCGCCGCGGCACCGGGCACTGTGGTCGTTCTTCACGCCTGTTGCCACAACCCCACCGGTTGCGACCTCATGCCGGCCCAGTGGCAACAAGTGGCTGACGTCGTCAAGACCAGCCAGCTCGTGGCATTTCTCGACATGGCCTATCAAGGGTTTGGCGACAGCATTGAGCAAGACGGCGCCCTCATTGCGCAGTTCATGGCGACCGGCGCGGCCTTCTTCGTGGCCACCTCGTTCTCAAAGAGTTTTTCGCTCTACGGTGAACGGGTCGGCGCGCTCAGCGTGGTGTGTACAGACAAAGACGAATGCATCCGCGTGCTGTCGCAACTGAAGATCGTCATTCGCACCAACTACTCCAATCCGCCCACCTTCGGCGCTCAGTTGGTGGCGACAGTGCTGAGCACACCTGCGCTGCACGCGCAATGGGAAGGCGAGCTGAAGGGCATGCGCGAGAGGATTCGCGCCACGCGCCATGCGCTGATGGCCAAGCTCACGGCCGCCGGTGTGCACGGCGACCTGAGCTACATCGTCCAGCAAAAAGGCATGTTCAGCTACTCCGGCCTGAACATTGAACAAATGCAGCGCTTGCGCAGTGAGTTTGGTGTGTACGGCATTGATTCAGGCCGCATCTGCGTTGCGGCCATCAACAGCAAAAACATCGACGCCGTGGTGGCAGCGCTGGCCAAGGTGATGTCGGCGGCTTGATGCCACCAAACAAGCTCCATCTCGCCTGGTTGAAACCGTTGCAATTTCGACGCAAGACTTCTCCCGTAAGATTGTCAATTGCTGCATTGCACAATTTTGTGTTTTGATGCGGCATGCCGATATCAAAGTTGCTCACAAGCAAATCTGAGTCGGGCCAAAGTCATTGAACCACTGGAGAACACGAATGCTCTATCAAATCTACGAAACACAGCGCGCATTGATGGCGCCGTTTTCCGAGTTCGCCAGTGCTTCAGCCAAGCTCTACAACCATCCCTTGTCACCGTTTTCGCACACGCCTTTGGCGCAGCGCGTCTCGGCTGGCTTGGGCTTGATGCACCGACTGGCCAAAGATTACGAAAAGCCGCAATTCGGCATCACCTCGGCGCTGGTCGATGGCGTTGAGATTGCGGTGCAAGAACAAGTGGCGCTGGCCAAGCCCTTTTGCCGACTGCTTCGCTTCAAGCGCTTCAGCGACAACCTGGCAGCGCTGGAGCGCATGAAGTCGCAGCCCTCGGTGTTGTTGGTGGCACCCCTCTCAGGCCACCATGCCACGCTGCTGCGTGACACCGTCAAGAGCTTGCTGCGCGACCACAAGGTCTACGTCACCGACTGGACCGACGCGCGCATGGTGAGCGCAGACGCAGGTGCTTTCCACCTCGATGACTACGTGGCTTACGTGCAGGACTTTATTCGCCACGTTGGTGCTCGGGTGCACGTGATCTCGGTCTGCCAGCCCACCGTGCCTGTGCTGGCTGCCGTGGCATTGATGGCCACAGCAGGAGAAACCACGCCGCTCAGTATGACGATGATGGGTGGCCCCATCGACGCGCGGCGCAGCCCCACGGCAGTCAACAACTTGGCCACGACGAAGAGCTACAGCTGGTTTGAGAACAACGTGATCTACCGCGTACCAGCCAACTTCCCAGGCGCCGGTCGCAGCGTCTATCCGGGCTTTTTGCAACACACGGGTTTTGTTGCGATGAACCCGGATCGCCACATGAACTCGCACTACGACTACTTTCGCGATCTCATCAAGGGCGACGACGACAACGCCGAGGCGCATCGCCAGTTTTATGACGAGTACAACGCCGTGCTGGACATGCCCGCCGAGTACTACCTTGACACCATTCGCACCGTCTTCCAGGACTTCGCATTGGTCAAAGGCACGTGGGTCGTGAAGGGCCAGTTGGTGCAGCCACAAGACATCAAAACAACGGCGTTGCTGACCATCGAGGGCGAGCTTGACGACATCTCTGGCGCAGGCCAGACACGCGCCGCCCATGAGCTTTGTTCGGGCGTGCCGCCGGAGCGCCGCTTCCACTTTGACGCCGAGGGTGCTGGCCACTATGGCATCTTCGCGGGCCGCCGCTGGCGCGACGTGATTTACCCCCAAGTGAAGGACTTCATTGCGCGCTATGACGCCGTTGATGACCTACCTGCAAAAGCCACAGTCAGGGCACTGCCTAGAGCCGCCGCAAGCAAGAGCAACAGCATCACCGCAACCGCCAAGAAGCGCAAGGCGGCGGCACGATAATCCTGCGGTGCCCATCGCCGCCCTGACTGCAAGCCCAACCGCCCTGCTGGCCACCGCGCTGGATGCGGTCTTGCCGCAGACCCAGTGCACACGCTGCGGTTACCCAGATTGCCACAGTTATGCACAGGCGATGGCGTCGGGCGAGGCCGACATCAACCGCTGTCCACCTGGCGGCGAAGAAGGCATCCGGCGCTTGTCGGCAATCAGCGGTCAAGCCATCAAAATTCTCGACCCCGCGCACGGCGTTGAAGGGCCACGCGCCTTGGCAGTGATTGACGAAGCATGGTGCATCGGCTGCACCTTGTGCATCAAGGCATGCCCAGTGGACTGCATCGTGGGCGCATCAAAACTCATGCACACCGTCATCGACGCGCTGTGCACGGGATGTGAACTGTGTGTGCCGGCCTGCCCGGTGGACTGCATCGCCATGGTCAGCATTACCGCACCCAAAACAGGGTGGGACGCTTGGAGCGTTGATCAGTCCGACCAAGCCCGTGAGCGCTACGGTTTCCACCAAGAACGACTAGCGCGTGAACAGCGTGAAAACGACGAACGCTTGGCGGCAAAAGCCCAAGCCAAACTTGATGATTTAGGCGCGCACTCGCAAATCACAGATGCCGCCATGTTGGAGCGAAAGCGCAGCGTCATCCAAGCCGCGCTGGACCGCGCACGGGCGGGTCGACAAGTTGGTGGCAAGTCATGAACGACGCATCCATCAGCCGCTTCTTTGCGACCTTGGCCCAGGCCAACCCGCTGCCGCAAACCGAGTTGCAATTCACCAGTGTTTTTGAGCTTTTGGCCGCCGTTTTGTTGTCGGCGCAAGCCACTGATGTGAGCGTCAACAAGGCCACACGCAGCTTGTTTGTCATGGCGCCAACGCCGCAAAAGATGCTGGCCTTGGGGCTTGAACGGGTCAGCGACAGCATCCGCACGATCGGCCTGTACCGCACCAAAGCGCGGCACCTCATCGAAACCTGCCGCATATTGGTGAACGAACACGCTGGTCAGGTGCCGCGCTCTCGCGACGCTTTGCAGGCATTGCCAGGCGTGGGCCGCAAGACGGCCAATGTCGTGCTCAATGTGGCCTTTGGCGAGCCCACGATGGCTGTTGACACCCATATTTTTCGCCTCGGCAATCTCACCGGTTTGGCACCCGGGCGCAACCCCTTGGATGTCGAGATGGCGCTGCTGCGACGTGTGCCCCCGGCCTATTTGGTCGACAGTCACCACTGGCTCATCTTGCATGGCCGCTACGTTTGCAAAGCACGTCAACCCGACTGCCAACGTTGCAGCGTGCGCGCCGTGTGTGACCATGGTCGACAGTTGGATGGTTTGGCCGCCACTTAAAATGTCCCCTAAGGGGTACCACACATGCACACGCTGCAAGATTTGGCCGGTCGCGTAGAACGCTTGGTGGTGCGCCACGAAGAGCTCAAGCGCACGAGTGATCTGATCCAAGCACAACTCAGCGCCGTGACTACCGAGCGCGACAGCCTCAAGTCGCGCCTGCAAGCTGCCCGCGCCCGGGTTGACGCCTTGCTCAACAGGCTACCCGCCCCCGGCGACGAGAGCAGCACCAACAAGCCATGAAACAAGTTGAAGTCACCATCATGGGCCAGGGTTACGTGCTGGGCTGCCCCGACGGCGGTGATGCCTTGCTCAGCGCGGCTGTGGCGCAAGTGGACCGCGAAATGAGTGCCATCCGCGACTCCGGCAAAGTCAAAGCTCGGGAACGCATAGCGGTGTTGTCGGCGTTGAACCTAGCCTACCAACTCGCTGAGCGATCAGCCGAGGAACGATCACTACCAAAGTCAAATCTACCTGCACAAGCAGCGCCAACCAGCAACGCTACTGAAGTCGACGCCTTGGTTCAGCGCATCGACGCAGCGCTGAACGACGACGATCATCTTTTGTGACTTCCACCGCATCCTTTGGGCGCTGAGGCAGGCCTAGAATGGCGCCGTCCGTCGTGTGTTGTGAGCTCTATATTTCCTTGAACCGATGGTCTATGACCAAGGGCTTGGAACATTGCTTGGCTGGTGTGAGCGTCTCGCGTCAGATGAGCCCGAAGCCTTGCTGACCTCGCCCACCTGAACTTCCCCTTGGGTTCAGGAATGCGGCTCACGGTACGCGGCGGACACCTACCTCACCCTCTCCCGACTTTCTGCGCACGACACACCACTGGCCTATGACGAAACGCCACTGGCTGATGAAAAGCGAGCCCAGCGAGTGCTCGATCGACGACCTCGCCAGCGCGCCGAATCAAACCTTGCCTTGGACTGGCGTGCGCAACTACCAGGCACGCAACTTCATGCGCGACGACATGACGATCGGCGATGATGTTTTGTTCTATCACTCGTCATGTCCACAACCAGGCATTGCCGGGTTGGCGCGCGTCGCCGGCCCCGTGGAGGTGGACCTCACCCAATTCGACCCCATGTCGCCCTACTTCGACGCAAAGGCCAGTATTAACAGTCCACGTTGGCTACAGATTAACGTGAACTACCTGCGCAAGACCCGCTTGCTTGGTTTGCAAGAAATGCGCGCTGCGCCCTCGTTGCAAACCTTGCGCGTCTTGCAGCCGGGCAATCGGCTGTCGATCACCCCGATAACGGCGCACGAATGGCAAGCGGTGCTGGCCTTGCTAGGCCGCTGATGGATATCCCAACGTTTGGCCTGAGTTTTGCCCTGGTTACTGAGCTGCTGGCTCTGGGCGTTGTCAGCGGCTTTCTGGCGGGGCTACTGGGTGTCG
>JAYVRO010000039.1:0-2608 GCA_043776165.1 Rubrivivax sp.
CAGTCTGGACGCACTCATCCACCCCTGGAAGCAGCCTTGCGTTTTCAAAGAAGGCAGTCAACCCAGCCGTGAGTTGCTGGCCAGCGAGTGTTCCCGCTTGGCCTACATCCTGTTTGAAAACGATCGCGCCGAAGAGGGGCGGTTGCGCAGCGCCTTGGCCAGCGTCGGGTTCAGTGAGGTCGCAGTCTTCAACGACCGCAAGACCGGGTCGCAGGCGTTTGCAGCCGTCCGCGCCATGGGCAATCACGGCCATGCGATGGCTCTGGTGGCCTTTCGTGGCACGGAACCCAACCGATGGCTGGACCTGGTGGCCGACCTGCTGGCTTGGTTCACGCCGTGGCCCCAAGGTGGTCGTGTGCACCGTGGTTTCGCCCGTGCAGCGCGCCCACTGATCAAACCCATCACAGGCTGGTTGGCGGCCAACGCGCCAGCCGACGGCCAGTTGCTGGTGACGGGGCACAGCTTGGGCGCGGCATTGGCCACCTTAGCGGCCACCTGTTGGCCCAGGTCCGAGCTCATCACCATCGGCTCACCCAAAGTGGGCGACGCTGCTTTTGCCGCCCTGCTGGCACAACAAAAGTGCACCCGCATCGTGGACGGAAAAGACCTTGTGACCGGCGTGCCGCCGGGTTGGTTCTTGCCCTATGTGCACATCGGCGAGCTGATCCAGATCGCTGCTGATGGCAGCACCAGCCGCGACCCCAGCGCAGTGGGCCCCAGGCCAGGTTGGGGCGACGCCATGGTTGCGGCCTGGCGTCGGCTGATGCAACTCGGCCTGCCACTGCCGCGCCGTTTGACGGACCACAGCCCCATCAACTACGTGCGCGCTTTTTTCCCCTGATCGCCCTGGGGGGTGGTGCCGAGATGTGCCTGGGCATGCCGCACCGATGTCACCCGATGTCACCCCCATGTCACCCCTCGCCGAGCGCAAACCGCCCCGCCAGCGGTGTTATCTCAGTAAGGTCGCGGCCAGCGGCGTGCAGCACTTGCACGTCAACCCCAATGGATATGGAGAACTGCATGTTTGACATGACTGAAAGTGAATTGTCCGCGCTCCGACCCCTGCGCACGTTGAACCGCGTGATGGCCGCGTTGTTGCTGTGCGCTGCTGCCTCCTCGCACGCGCAAATCGTGGGCCTGGGCAACAACCCACCGCCCCTGCCGCAATGCCCCTTCCCAGACGCCGCCTTGCAGTGGTTGTGCGTGCTGGACACCTCGGCCAAAGTGGTGGGCGTGGTGGGCGAGTACCAAAAGGTGCGCATTGCACGTCAGCCTTGGCAGCCCGGCATTCTCCCGGGCAACACGGGTCCAGGCCTCTTGGTAGGCGAAGGCGCCTCATTGCTCTTGAACAGCACCATCGCGGTGAGCGCCGACCTCGTGGTGGGCGACAACTTTGGCACTGCTGGCGGCTTGTTTGTGACCAAGGGCGGCAAAGTGGACATCAACGTGCCCACGGCAGGCGCCGGTTCGGGCGGTTTGATCGTCGGCGCGTTTGCTGCGCCGGCCGGCTACAGCGGGCCGTCGACCGTGATGCAGATCACCGATGGCGGTGCGGTCACCGTCAACAAGCCGGGCGGCCTGGGTTTTGTGGCCTCGGCCGTGGCAGTGGGCTACGGCGCGGGCGCCAACAGCAATCTCTACCTGGACGGCGGCATCGACGGTTTTGGCAATGCCGCTGGGGGCGCCAAGCTCATCACCACGGGCAATTTGTCCATTGGACGCGAGGGCGTGGGCGCGGTCACGGTGTTTCGCAATGCCAACGTTGAGGCCAACGTCCTGTACATGTCCACCATCGGTTTGCAAGGCGAGTCCAGCTTGTTCATCGGCCACCAATCCACCGTGCGCGCTTCGGGTGTGTTCGCGGGCATCGGCCTGAACCCCATTACCTCCTTGCCTGACGCCACCGTTGCGCAACATGGCACGGCCTATGTCGATGTGCACAACGCGTCGAGTTCTTTGCTCTCAATACTGACCTTGGGTGAAGGCGGCAACCTCTCTGGCAGCGGGTTCATCAGCGGCTTGATCAACTGGGGCGGTCACGTGCGGCCGGGCAACTCACCTGGAACCTTGAACATTGGCAGCGGTGGTTACACCGACGTAGGTGGCCACTTGGTGATTGAAGTGGGCAACTCGGGCATCGACAAACTCTTGGTTGATGGCGCGGTGTCGCTCACCGACACCGACATCGAGTTCAACTTCATCGAAGGTTTTGCGCCGCAGGCCGGTTTCAGCTTCGACTTCATCGACGCCACGACCGACATGGTGGACATGCACAACCTGCACTTCAGCGTGCGCGGGCTGGCGCCGGGCTTTCGGTTTGACGTGACCCCTGGCGCCGATGGGCGCTTGAGCTTCACCGCCGTGAATGCCGGCGTGGCACTGGACGCGCCCACCACACCGGCCTTGCTGGCCTTGGGTGGTTTGCTGATGGGCTGGGTTCAGCGTCGCAAAGTGGCCGCCGCAGCGCGCAGCCGCCCCACCACCCCTGCGGGGAAGTGGTAGACCGAGAGAACAAATAGCACGCCCAGCCACAACAACCAGCGCTCTGGCGCAAAGAGCGCGCCCAGCAGCGGCACGCCCGCCAGGGCCTGCGCGCTCCAGGCCAGCA
>JAYVRO010000040.1:0-2601 GCA_043776165.1 Rubrivivax sp.
CTTTTTGGCCGCCACACCAGCTTTGAGCGCAGCGCCGAGCGTGTCGCCAAAGTCTTTGGGGCGCACCAGGTGTGGAGCATTCAGCCGACACGGGAGGGCAACACGGCGCTCATCGCCACACGCGATGTGACCGTGCCCACGCGCGAAGTCCTCAGCGCCCGCGCCGCGTTCGTTGAAAAGCGCTACGCGCCGGCGGGTTTGCCAGCCACCAAGTGGCTGCGCATGGTGCGGCCCTACGTGGCGCCGGCCGTCACGTCAGCCGTTGCGACATCAAAACCTTCCCGTCAAGCCGGGGCCACCGCATGAGCAGTGCCACGAAGCCAACGAAGGCGCCTGCGGCCTTGAACGCGAATGCCGATAAATTACCGTCCGACATGAGCAACAAAGGGCTGGCCAAGGGCCCGCTCGATTGGCGCGTGTTGTTGCAATGGCTGATGGACGACGGCGTCATCAACGCCGCCGACGTCGAACTCGTGAGCAAACGTTTTGCAGCGGGCAGCTCGAGCCTGCACGCGTTGGTGCGCTTGGGTGGCGCTGGCTTGCATCGCCGGGGCACCAGCGTCTTACTCGACACAGAGGCACTCACTGAATGGCTGGCCGCACGTTGCGGCTTGGGCTACCAGCGCATAGACCCCCTGCGTGCCGATGTGGGCCGAGTGGCCGATGTGATGAGCGTGCAATACGCTGAGTTGCGCCGCGCGTTGCCCATCACAGTTGCAGCCAAAGAAGTGGTCATCGCCACATCCGAGCCCTTGGACGTGGCCTGGGTCAGCGAGATCGAACACCACATGCGGCGCAGCGTTCGCCTGGTGGTGGCCAACCCCGAGGATGTGCGCCGCTACACCACCGAGTTCTACGCCTTGGCGCGTTCTGTGCGCGCCGCTGCCAAGACCGGTGAAGTCTCCAGCGCTGCGAGCTTTGAGCAGATCGTTGAACTCGGCAAAACCAGCCGTCAGTTGGACGCCAATGACCAGGGCGTCGTCCAAGTCGTGGATTGGCTGTGGCAGTACGCGTTCGATCAGCGCGCCAGCGACATCCACTTGGAGCCGCGCCGCGACATAGGCGCCATTCGATTTCGCATCGACGGCGTTTTACACACCGTTTACCAAGTGCCCCTGGGCGTGATGAACGCGATGACCGCGCGCATCAAACTCTTGGGTCGCATGGACGTGGTTGAAAAGCGCAGGCCGCTCGATGGCCGCATCAAAACCAAGCGCCCCGACAGCGTGGACGCGCCGGGCCGCGAAGTGGAAATGCGCTTGAGCACCTTGCCGACGGCCTTCGGCGAGAAGATGGTGATGCGCATCTTTGATCCTGAGACAGCGGTGAAGGGCATCGAAGCCTTGGGTTTTGGCGCCCATGACGCCGGGCGCTGGTCGCAGCTCATCGCGCGGCCCCACGGCATCATTTTGGTCACGGGCCCCACGGGCAGTGGCAAGACCACCACGCTGTACTCCACGCTCAAGCAGTTGGCCAGTGAAGAGGTCAACGTGTGCACGATTGAAGACCCCATCGAGATGATCGTCCCGGCCTTCAACCAAACCCAGGTGCAGGCCATGCTCGACATGGGTTTTGCCGAAGGTTTGCGAGCACTCATGCGGCAAGACCCGGACATCATCATGGTGGGTGAAATACGCGACCTGGCCACGGCCGAGATGGCCATTCAGGCGGCGCTGACCGGCCACCTTGTCTTCAGCACACTCCACACGAATGACGCCGCAGGCGCCGTCACGCGTTTGGCCGATTTGGGCGTGCCCACCTACTTGATTTCAGCCACCGTGATTGGCGTGCTGGCGCAGCGTTTGGCGCGCAGCTTGTGCAGTGCATGCAAAGTGCGCGACGACACCACCACGCGTGAAGTGCTGGACGACATTGCCACGCCTTGGCGCCTGTCCGGTGGTGTGCGACCCTACAAACCCGTGGGCTGTCTTGAGTGCCGCCACACCGGTTACCGCGGGCGTGCCGGGCTTTATGAATTGCTCTTGATGACCGACGCCGCGCGGTCTCATGTGCACCCGCAACTCGATGCCACCGCACTGCGCAAACAAGCCGTCAAAGACGGCATGCGACCGCTGCGTTTGGCCGGCGCCATGAAAGTCGCCGAAGGGCTGACAACGCTTGAAGAAGTCATGCGCACGACCCCTGGTCTGCACGGGTAAACACCGCCCGTTTACGTGGAAACCACAGCCGCCGCGCTGTGGGCCGCTCCCTAGAATGAGCCGCACTTGCACGCCGCCCGCGCGTGCTCAATGCCTCTAGGAGACGCAATGAAAATCAAGAGCCAGAAAGACTTCTGGTCCGGCCTCATGTTCATCTTCATGGGCGTGGTTTTTGCCTGGGGTTCAACGAACTACAGCTTTGGTGTATCGGCCCGCCCCGGCCCGGGTTACTTTCCTTTCGGGCTGGGTGTCCTGATGGCCATCTTGGGCTCAGTGGTGCTGTTCAAGTCGCTGACCGTTGCTACCGAAAATGGCGACCCCATCGGCGCCTGGGCCTGGAAGCCCTTGTGCATCATCGTGGCAGCTGTGGCCCTCTTTGGCTGGACCTTGCCGCACGTGGGCATGGTCATTGCGTTGCCTTTGCTGGTGATCATGTCGGCTG
>JAYVRO010000041.1:0-8597 GCA_043776165.1 Rubrivivax sp.
CTGGGCCGCAACATCAATTTCGACGCCAAGCGCTGCGAGGGCTATCGCAACTTCTGCAACAAGCTGTGGAATGCCACCAAGTTTGTGCTGATGAATTGCGAGGGCAAGGACTGTGGACTGGACGAGCACACCAAGGCCGAATGCGCGCCGGGCGAGCCGTTCCACGGCTACATGCGTTTTTCACAGGCCGACCGCTGGATCAGCGGCGAGTTGCAACGTGTTGAAGCCGCTGTGGCCCAAGGTTTTGCCGATTACCGGCTGGACAACGTGGCGCAGGCCATCTACACCTTTGCCTGGGACGAGTATTGCGACTGGTACATCGAGATCGCCAAAGTGCAAATTGCCCAGGCCCTGGCGTTGGGCAGCGAGGCCGAACAGCGCGCCACACGCCGCACCCTCATCCGCACGCTTGAAACGGTGTTGCGCTTATTGCACCCCATTGCGCCCTTCATCAGCGCCGAACTGTGGGACGTCGTGGCCGTGGTGGCCGGGCGCAAGGCCTCGGGCAGTGCCGACACCGTCGTGACGGCGGCCTATCCGCAAGCACAGTTGGAGAAAGTTGACGCCGCCGCTGACGCCTGGGTTGGGCGGCTCAAGGCCATGGTCGGCGCATGCCGCAATTTGCGCAGCGAAATGCAGCTCTCGCCTGCTGAGCGTGTGCCTTTGTTGAGTTTTGGAGATGCGGTATTCATTGAACAAGCCACACCTTTGCTCAAAGCCTTGGCGCGCTTGTCAGAAGTCCGAGTGATGAGTGACGAGGCCTCCTTCGCCACCGCCACACAAGCCGCACCCGTGGTGGTGCAAGGCGACGCACGTTTGGCCTTGCACATCGAAATCGATGTGGCCGCTGAAGGTGAACGCCTGGCCAAGGAAATCCTGCGGTTAACGGGCGAGATTAGCAAGGCTGAGGCCAAGCTGGGCAATGAGAGTTTTGTGGGCCGCGCGCCCGCCACTGTGGTGGCTCAAGAACGTGCGCGGCTGGCGGAGTTCAAACAGTCGGTGGAGCGCCTGCAAGGTCAGCGCGCGCGCTTGCTGGCTTAGCGGCATGGGCGGCAGTGGTCTCGGCGGGTCGGGGATCGGATGACTTGTCGCTCGGCAACTTGGCTGGGGCATCAGCGCCCCGCGGTGTCAGCAGCGCGCTGATGCGCCGCGCCACCGCCCACGCGCCACGGATGCGTGACTCCCGTGTGGTCCCCGCCACACGCGGTGTGACCTGCAAGGTGTGCACGCCATGCAAGGGGCGGCCAGGGTCCAGTGCACCGGGCTCCATGCTGTCAAACCAGGCGCCAGCCAGGCGACCGGCGCCCAGGGCGTAGGCCAGGGCCGCCTCGTCAAACAAGCTCGAATGCGCCAAGCTCACCAGCACCTGGTTGGCTTTGCTGTTGTCCAGGTAGCGCTCGCCAATCAGGCCCTGGTAGCGCGAGTAATAGTTCAGCAGCACACACACCGCGTCGCACTGCGCAAAGAGCTCACCTAGCGCCATGGGTGCCACGCCCAAGCGCTGCCAAAGGGGGTCCGACACGTGCAGCGCGGGGTCGTAACCCACCACGGGCGCGCCAAAGGCTTGCAGCAGTCGGCCCAGCGGCTTGGCAGTGGTCGTCATGCCAATCAAACCCACAGTGCAAGCGCCCAGTTCGCGGCCCACCATCAAGCCCTCGGCGTTGATCACGGGCACACGGCGCAAAAGTTGCAGCAAAGCCGCGATGGCAAATTCAGCCTCGGCTGATGCACTGGCGTCAGCCGGGCGAACCACTTCGATATTGGCGCGCAGGCAGGCCTCGATGTCGATGTTCTCGGCGCCACTGGACAAGCGTCCCACCGCGCGCAGCAAGGGCGCGTGTTGCAGGGCCACATGATCCAGCGCCACCGAGGGCGGAATGATCAGCCCACGCACGTCAAACAGGGCTTGGCGCAAGCGCAGCGGATCGTCCGCCAGCTCGGGGGCGTAGCGCACGGCATGGCGCTCGCTGATCCAGTCCAGCACCTGCGGGTCCAACGGCTCAATGATCAAAACATCCATGTGACAACCACGCCTTTTGCGGCACTTCTGCCAACGCCACCACCGGGTTCCCGGGTCAAAATCAGCTCACTTCGATGGCGCATTCTAGGTAAGCAAATGTTGATAAAAAAGGCGATTTTCCCGGTGGCAGGGCTTGGCACAAGATTCTTGCCAGCCACCAAGGCACAACCCAAGGAAATGCTGCCAGTGGTTGACAAACCACTCATCCAGTACGCTGTGGAAGAGGCCTACGCTGCGGGCGTGCGCGAGATGATCTTCGTCACCGGGCGCCACAAACGGCCCATCGAAGACCACTTTGACATGACCTTCGAGTTGGAGGTCGCGCTGGAGCAAGCGGGCAAACAAGAGTTGCTGGACGTCGTGCGTAGCGTCAAACCCGACGACATGGAATGCATTTACGTCCGCCAGGCCCAGGCCCTGGGCCTCGGACACGCCGTACTGTGCGCACAGCGGCTGGTGGGCCAAGAGCCCTTTGCCGTGCTCCTGGCCGACGACTTGATGGTCGGCGACCCGCCTGTGCTGGCACAAATGGTGGCGCAGTTTGCTGAATGGCGCACCTCTATCTTGGCCGTGCAAGAAGTGCCCCTGGAGCACACGCGACGCTACGGCATCGTGGCCGGGAACACCGTGAACGAACGCATGGTGGACGTGCAGCGCATCGTTGAAAAACCTGCGCCCGAAGTGGCACCTTCACGCTTGGGCGTGGCCGGGCGCTACATCCTCACACCCGGGGTGTTTCATGAAATTGCCACGCAGCCGCGCGGCGTGGGCGGTGAGATCCAGCTCACCGATGGCATCGCCTCTTTGCTGCGCCGCGAGAAGGTATTTGCCTATCGCTACGAGGGCAGACGCTACGACTGCGGCAGCAAAGAAGGCTTCATGCAAGCCAACGTCGAACTCTCGCTCGCGCACCTGGAACTGGGACCGGAGTTCAGGGCTTATTTGAAGTCGCTGGCGCTGTGAACGAGCAGGCCATCACGCAGCAACGTTTCATTTGATGCGAAAGTTCAGCGCCGCCGCAGCAGGTGGATGAACTCGCCCAATTCACTGGCTTGCTCCACGAGCTCGTTGCCCGTTTGTCGCGCAAAGGCTTGAAAGTCGCGCATCGAGCCGGGGTCCGTTGACGTGACTTTGAGCAATTGCCCGGTGTCCATGTCGGCCAAGGCTTTTTTTGCTTTCAAGATGGGCAAGGGGCAGTTCAGGCCGCGGGTGTCGAGTTCTTTGTGGGCGATTTGCATGGCGCGTATTTTTATCCAGAGGCGGTAGTTTAAGAACGCTGCGGCAGCTCAATGAATTGCGGCTCGTGGCCGCGCGACCGCAAAAACTTGGCCAATGCTTGCCCGGTGCCACTTTGCCAGCAACGCACATCTTCAGGTTTGTAGAGTTGGTACTCGGCCAATTCGGGCGACAAACGAATGTCACCTCGCGCCACCGCATGGTAGGCAATGATGACTTGGTTCATGCGCTGGAAGTCGTACACGCCAATGAGCGACAGTGCCTCCACGGTCAGTGAGGTTTCTTCCTTCACCTCGCGCGTGATGCCTTCTTCAGGCGATTCACCGGCCTCCATGAAACCGGTGATGAGCGCAAACATGCGACCGGGCCAAGCGGCGTTGCGCGCGAGCAAGATCTGCCCGTCGCGGTCGGCGCATTCAATCACTGCCGCGAGCACCGGCGTCGGGTTGTTCCAGTGCGTGAAGTCGCAGGCCGGGCAGCGCAAGCGGTCGGTCAAACCGCCATCTTCCAGCTCCTCACGGAAGGCCAGGGGTGCGGCGCATTGGGGACAAAAACGAAAGGGATGAGCCATGTTGAAAACCTTGCTGAGACCTTGGCCGTGAGCTTGCCTGGAGGCTATGCGGGGAAAACGCCGGTGGACAAATAGCGGTCGCCCCGGTCGCAGACGATGAAGACGATGGTGGCGTTTTCGACACGTTGCGCCACTTGCAGCGCCACCCAGCAAGCGCCAGCGGCCGAGATGCCGGCAAAGAGGCCTTCTTCACGCGCCAAACGGCGCACCATGTCTTCGGCGTCAGCCTGGCTGACCAGCAGCAACTCGTCGACCGCAGCGGGGTCGTAAATCTTCGGCAGATAAGCTTGCGGCCACTTGCGGATGCCGGGAATGCGCGAGCCTTCACTGGGCTGCGCGCCGATCACCCGCACCGCTGGGTTCAGCTCTTTGAGGTAACGCGAAACACCGGTGATGGTGCCCGTGGTGCCCATGGCACTGACAAAGTGCGTTACTCGCCCGCCAGTGTCGGCCCAGATCTCCGGCCCCGTGGCCTCGTAGTGGATGCGCGGGTTGTCGGCATTGGCGAACTGGTCCAGCACACGGCCTTTGCCGTCGCGTTGCATCTGTTCGGCCAGGTCGCGTGCATGCTCCATGCCACCACTGCGTGGCGTGAGGATCAGCTCGGCGCCAAAGGCCTTCATGGTTTGCGCGCGTTCGATCGACAAGTCCTCGGGCATGATCAAAACCATGCGGTAGCCACGTATCGCAGCCGCCATGGCCAGGGCGATGCCGGTGTTGCCCGAGGTGGCTTCAATCAGCGTATCACCGGGGTGGATGTCACCACGCTCTTCAGCGCGGCGGATCATGCTCATGGCCGGGCGGTCTTTCACCGAACCGGCCGGGTTGTTGCCTTCCAGTTTGCCCAGGATGACGTTGCCACGCGCGTCGCCAAAGGCGCCTGGCACGCGCTGCAGGCGCACCAAAGGCGTCGCGCCGATGGAGTCTTCCAGGGTTTTGTACGGGTGGTTCGACGTGGACACCACGGGGGCCTTGAGGGTGATTTTTTTGCTCGCCATGGGCGCTCCTGCATTGCTGGCGATTGTCGCAGCGCTCAGCGGCCCGGCCTGGCGCAGGGGTTTGCGGTTTACGCGGCGCGGCCATTGCTGTTTGAGGCTCACAATTGAAGATGATGCAAGACACTGCACAGACACTTTTGCTTTAGCGAGCGTCCAGCGCCAGTCTGAGTTTTTGCGACCGGGAGTTGCGTAGGAAATGAACACTATTTCACACACTGCTGCCGGGCTTCAGTTGGGCGTTCTGTCTAACGCGGACGGCAACCTGCGGGCACTGATCCAGTTTTTGGCGATCGATCCGCTCTATTCGCAAGTGCCGATCAGCAACCTGAAAGCCATGCTGTCGTGGCTGGAAAAGGGACACATCGTTGGCGCCAGCGTCGCTGGCAGCTTGATTGGCGCTGCGGCCTGGACCTTGATCTCTGACGAGCGCGCCCGGCAATGCATTCGCGACGAGCGCTTGCCGCTTGCGAGCGAACGCCTCTACGCCGGAGAAGCAGTCTTGTTGACAATGATTGCGGGTAGTCAGCAGGGAACTGTTACTCGCTTGATTCGACATTTGATCGGGCTGCACTCCGGTCGAATCATGCTCTATGCGCGACATCGGACCGGTAACGCGGCGAACAGCCGATTTGGCTGGATTGATCGAAAGGGCCGGAACTATGGTGACGCATTGAATTAGCCTGAACATTCGCGAGCGCGTCGCTTGATGCCCCTTTGGTGCAGTTGGCGCAGATCTGCCAGAGAACGTCGGTGTTGTTGAGGTGGTTGTTGAGGTGGTTGTTGCGTCCCCTCGAGCTCGTTGCTTCCTGAACGTAAGTCCTTGATTGAAATAGAACCGAGCTCGAAAGTTCGGACCACGGGCTGTGTTTGACGAGGTCGACTGGTGAGGGCATGGGAAGGGTCCTGGGCGCTTGCATCTCGCGCCCCATAAACCGGAGAACTCGTTCACTCCTGACACGACATTCACCGCTGACCGGGCGGCCCACCGCTGCATGCATAATCCCGCGCTCAGCGTGCCATCGGCAGCTCCCCATGGCCCGGGTGGCGAAATCGGTAGACGCAAGGGACTCAAAATCCCTCGCCGCAAGGCGTGCCGGTTCGAGTCCGGCTCCGGGCACCAGCGCTTCAAAAAGCGCCGGTTTGACTGCAACAGGCAAAAAAATTTGCGGCGCGCCCATGTTCCGCTCCGCGTTCACCAGCAACGAGAGCCCATGCCGCCGATCCCACCCGTTACCCGTGCCCTGATGCTCATTTGCACCGCCGTGTTCTGCGTGCAATTTTTCGTGCCGCTTTACCGCTGGTTTGGTCTTTGGCCTGTGGCGTCCGGGGCTTTCATGCCCTGGCAAGTGCTGACCTATGGTTTTTTGCACGGCGACATGCTGCACCTGTTCTTCAACATGCTCGGGCTGTGGATGTTTGGCTCCGAGCTGGAGCAGCTCTGGGGTCGGCGCCGCTACCTGCACTTTCTGCTCGCCGGTTTGCTGGCAGCAGCGGCCACCCAGCTCCTCATCACTTATTTCATGGATTCGCGCGGCTACACGGTAGGTGCCTCTGGCGCACTCTTTGCACTGCTGCTGGCCTTTGGCATGCTGTTCCCCAACCGGGTGATCATGCCGCTCTTCCCACCCATCCCCATGAAGGCACGCACCTTCGTCATGGTCTTCGGCGCCATTGAACTGGTGATGGGCCTGACGGGCGCCAGTGGCGTTGCGCACTTTGCGCACCTGGGCGGCATGGTGGGCGGCTTTTTGATGATTCGCTACTGGCGCGGGCAACCGCCGTTTGGCCGCCGCCGGTAGTTGGCACCGCAATAGCTGGGCGCTGGTCGGGCTTGTGTGTGGGCCCTCAAGCAGCTAGTCTGTGGCATCCCGCTGCCAGGAGACGCCGACATGCCAAGCCCTGCTTCGACCGACATCACCGCCATCCGCACACTGGCGCTGGTGGGCCCCAGTGGCGCTGGCAAAACGAGTTTGGCCGAGGCGCTGCTGCACAGATCGGGCGCCATCACCACCCCGGGCAGCCTGGAGCGTGGCAGCACCACGAGTGACCACGACCCCCTGGAGCGCCGTGCGCAGCACTCGCTGTACACCAGCGTGCTGCACATGAATGTGGCGCACAACGGCAAAACCACGCGAGTGCACTTCATCGACACCCCTGGCGGCGCCGACTGCCTGGGCCAGGCACTGCCCGCGCTCGAAGCCGTGGAAACCGCCGCCATCGTCATCAACGCCGCCGTAGGCATCGAGCCCATGGTGCAGCGCATGATGGATTACGCCGCGTCGCGCCAGTTAGACCGGCTCATCATCGTCAACAAGATCGACGCGCCAGGGGCCGACTTGAGCGCCTTGCTCGAACAAATTCAAAGCACCTTTGGCCGCGAATGCCTGCCTCTGAATTTGCCCGACGCGGGCGGCACCAAAGTGGTGGACTGCTTTTACAACCGCGAAGGCCACAGCGACTTTGGCAGCGTTGACGCCGCGCACCGTGCCCTGGTGGAGCAGGTCGTGGAAGTGGATGCCGCTTTTGTTGATCGCTACTTGAACGAGGGCGACGTGGACGCCAATGAATTGCATGTTCCACTTGAGCAAGCCTTGCGCGAAGGGCATTTGATCCCCGTGTGTTTTGTCTCGGCCCACAGCGATGCGGGCATCGCCCAGTTGCTCGACATCATCGTCAAACTTTTGCCCTGCCCGTTGGAGGCCAACCCGCCCAATTTTGTGAGCGGTGAAGGTGACGCTGTGGTGCCCGTCGCAGTCACCCCCGACGCCAGTCTGCACGTGCTGGCCCATGTCTTCAAGGTCACCGTCGACCCCTTCATGGGCAAGGTGGGCATTTGCCGCGTTTACCAAGGTAGGCTTGCCAAGGGCGCCGCGTTATACGTGGGCAGCAGCCGCAAGCCCTTTCGTGTGGCGCATGTCTTCATGCTGCAAGGCAAAGAATTTGTCGAGGTGGCGCAGGCCATACCGGGTGACATCGTGGCGCTGGCCAAGGTTGAAGACATCCACTTTGATGCCGTGCTGCACGACGCGCCTGAAGATGCGCACCTCCACTTACAACCATTGACCTTACCCGTTCCGGTGTACGGTCTGGCGATTGATGCCAAACGCGCCGGCGACGAGCAGCGGCTGTGGGAAGTGCTGGGCAAACTGGTCTCTGAAGACCCCTGCCTGCGCCTGGAAAACGCCACCGCCACGCATGAAACGGTGCTCTACGGTTTGGGTGAATTGCACCTGCGCATGCTGCTGGCGCGGCTGCAAGAGGTGTACCGATTTGACGTCAACGTCAGGCCGCCCAAGATCGCCTATCGTGAAACTGTAACGATCAACGCCGAGGGCCACCACCGGCACAAAAAGCAGTCGGGTGGTGCGGGTCAGTTTGGCGAGGTTTTCTTGCGCATCGAGCCCATGGCGCGTGGTGCTGGGTTTGAATTTGTTGATCAAGTCAAAGGCGGCACCATCCCCGGCCAGTACATGGCGGCGGTGGAAAAAGGCGTGCGCGAGGTGCTGTCGCATGGCGCCATTGCGGGCTTCCCGGTGGTGGACGTGCGCGTCATCGTCTACGACGGCAAACACCACAGCGTGGACAGCAAAGACATCGCCTTTGCGACGGCCGGGCGCAAGGCGTTTTTGGACGCCATCCGCGCTGCCAAACCCATCGTGCTGGAGCCCATTGCACACATCGAGGTCAGCGCGCCAGAACACGCCACGGGCGACATCACGGGTGACCTGGCCAGCAGGCGCGGTGTGGTCACGGGCACCAGGGGCGCAAGCGG
>JAYVRO010000042.1:0-8584 GCA_043776165.1 Rubrivivax sp.
CTGCTTGAAGCCCTCGGTCACCTGCCCGGTGGCCAGCATCGTGTTCATCACCAAGAGCCGCGTGAAACGCTCAGGCATGACCATGGGCAGGGTCAAACCCAGAATGCCACCCCAGTCTTGGCAAAGCAGCATGACGTTGCTCAGGTCAAGTGTTAGCACAAAATCAAGCAGCATTTGGCGGTGCAGCTCAAAGGTGTGTGCGGCTTCATCAGCCGGTTTGTCGGAGCGACCAAAACCAATGAGATCGGGCGCCACCACGCGCACACCGGCCTGTGTGAAGACCGGGATCATGTGGCGATGCAGGTAGCTCCACGCCGGGTTGCCATGCAGCGCCAGCACGGTGACGGCGGCATCACGGGGGCCTTCGTCGAGATAGTGAATGCGGTAGCTCGCGTGCTGCGTGTGGTGCGGCATGTAATGCGGCGCAAACGGGTAACCCGGCAACGCCGCAAAGCGCTCATCCGGCGTGCGCAAGACGTTCAAGGCGACCGGCGTCATGGCGACGCTCAGAGCACTTCAAAAATACCGGCTGCGCCCATGCCGCCACCGATGCACATGGTCACGCAAACACGCTTGGCGCCACGGCGTTTGCCCTCCAACAGCGCCGCTCCCGTCAAACGTTGCCCGCTCAAACCAAAGGGGTGACCCACGGCGATGGCGCCGCCATTGACGTTGAGCTTTTCCATCGGGATGCCCAGGGTGTCAGCGCAGTACAGCACTTGCACGGCAAAGGCTTCGTTCAGCTCCCACAGGTCGATGTCGTCGACCGTGAGGCCCAAACGCTTGAGTAGTTTGGGGATGGCGTACACCGGGCCGATGCCCATGATCTCAGGCTCGCAACCTGCCACGTTGAAACCCAGGAAACGACCCAGGGGTTGCAGGTTCTTCTTCGACGCCAGGCTCTCGCTCATGATCACGCAAGCGCCCGCGCCGTCACTCAACTGGCTGGCATTGCCAGCCGAGATCAGACCGCCAGGCAATGCAGAGCGAATGTCCTTGATGCCTTCATACGTGGTGCCCGGGCGAATGCCTTCGTCGGCCTTGATGGTGACTTCCTTGGTGCGCAAGCCCAATTGCGCGTCGGCCACACCGGCCAGCACCGTGCAGGCCACCATTTCAGCGTCGAACTTGCCCGCTTCTTGGGCAGCAGTGGCGCGCTGTTGGCTCTGCGCGCCGTAACGGTCCATGCGTTCGCGGCTGATGTTGAAACGCTTGGCCACTTCTTCGGCGGTCTGCAGCATGCTCCAGTAGATGCCGGGCTGATGCTCGGCAATCCAGCTGTCATTGGCCATGTGTCGGTTGGCGTGCTGTTGGGTGCAAGAAATGCTCTCCAACCCACCCGCCACCTGGATGTCGCTTTCGCCAGTGATCACGCGTTGGGCAGCCAGGGCAATGGCTTGCAAACCGCTGGAACAAAAACGGTTGATGGTCAGCCCGCTGGTGCTGTGGGGCAAACCCGCGCGCAGTGCGACCTGCCGCGCGATGTTGCCGCCCGTGGCCCCTTCGGGGGTGGCGCAACCCATGATGACGTCGTCGACTTCGGCGACCTCAATGCCTGCGCGCTCGACGGCCGCTTTGACCGCAAAACCACCCAGCGTGGCGCCGTGGGTCATGTTGAAGGCGCCTTTGAAGCTCTTGGCCAAAGGTGTACGGGCAGTGGAAACGATGACGGCGTTGGTCATGATGGTTTACCTCGGGTGAAAAGTTAATGGGTACGTGGCGAAGCGAAACGAAGCAGGTTCAAGGGCCCGCCGACAAGGTGATCAGCCGTTGATAAAAACGAATCATGTCGGCCAAACCGGCGGTGGCCATGCGCTCATCCGTGCCATGAAAGCGCGGCAAGTCAGTCGGGCCAGCGCGCATGGGTGTGAAGCGGTAAACCGCATCGGCCAACCCATCAAAGTGTCGACCATCCGTGCCCGCCACCATGAGACCGGGCACCACCACGCTGCCAGGGAAAACTTCGCGGATGCTGCGCGCAATATTCGCGTAGGCTGGCACGGTGGCAGGCGACACCGGCGACGCTTCAAAAGGCTTGCCCAAAAAAGCCACCTCGATGCGTTCATCGGCCACCAAACGTTTGACATGAGCCAATATCGCCTCGCTGGTATCGCCGGGCAAGAGCCGAAAGTTCACCACCGCTTCAGCACGACCCGGGAGCACGTTTTCTTTGTTGCCCGCGTTCACGATCGTCAGCGCCGTGGTGGTGCGCAGCAAGGCATTGGTGGTGGCCGATTTACCCAGCATGCCCTCGATCAGCGGGCCGAATAGCCACAGGTTGGAGAGCGCCATTCGCTGGCCCAGCGGCATCTCGGGCGCGAGCGCAGCAAACATGTCGCCCGCCACCCCGGTGATGCCACCGGGCAGGGGCTGCGCGTCGACGCGCGCCAGCGCGCCAGCCAGCATTCCAATCGCGCTGAGCCCCGGCGCGGGGGGCATGGACGAATGCCCCGGTGGCGCTTGCGCTGTGAGCTTGACCGACATCGAGCCCTTCTCGGCCACACCAATCAAGGCCACGGGCATCTTGGCGCCGGGCAACAAACCTTCGGTAACGAGCAGGCCTTCGTCGAGCACAAAGCTCAGCTTGATATTGCGTTGCTTGAAGAGATCGACCACAGCCAAGGCGCCGGCGCGGCCACCCACCTCTTCATCGTGACCAAACACAAAGTAGATCGTTGGTTTGGGCGCAAAACCTGCCTTCAGCAAGGCTTCCAGGGCTTCAAGTTGAGCGATGAGGTTGCCCTTGTTGTCCCAGGCGCCGCGGCCCCAGACGAAGCCCTCGGCGATGTCGCCAGAAAACGGCGGTTTTTTCCAAAGTGTCTCGGTGCCCGGCGCGATGGGCACCACGTCTTGGTGCGCCAAAAAGGCAATGGGCTTGGCCTTGGCGTCGCTGCCCTTCCAGGTGTAGACGAGGGTGTGCGCGGTGACCACTTCGCGCTCCAACTTGCTGTGCACAAGCGGGTAGCGCGATTGCAAATGCGCGTGCAACACCGCGAACTCTTGCGCTTGGCCAGCAGGGTCCAGCAGGCCGCTCACGGTCTTGGCGCGAACGGCAGCGGCCAGTGATGACGCCGCGCCCGCCTCGTCCACGGCCAGGGGCGCCAGTGGCTTCACTTCGACTTGACGTGAACCCTGGCGCCATGTGTTCAGACCCAGGGCGATGACGAGCAAGCCCACCAGCGTCAGGCCCCAAAGAAGAACACGTTTGATCACTGTTGCACTTTCAGATGACACGAAGCGAAGCTGCCTTCAGGTGAAGGTTTTGCCCTCAGCCGCCAGCTTGGCCAAAAGCGGCGCCGGCTGCCAAAACTGGGCGTCGTCCAGCGGGTTGGCGGCAAAGCGCTTCATGCTTTGCACCACGTTGTACAGACCTTGCGAGTCGGCGTAACACATGGGCCCGCCACGGAAGAGCGGGAAGCCATAGCCGGTGAGGTAGACCATGTCGATGTCGCTGGCCTTGCTCGCGATGCCTTCTTCCAAGATCTTGGCAGCTTCGTTGACCATGGCATAAACCAGGCGCTGCACGATCTCTTCGTCAGCGATCTTGCGTGGTGTGATGCCCAGCGCAGCGCGATGTTTTTCGATCATCTCGACGACGGCGGCCGAAGGAATGGCGTCGCGTTTGCCCGGTGCGTAGTCGTACCAGCCGGCCTGCGTTTTTTGCCCGTAGCGGCCCATCTCGCACAGCAAGTCTGCGGTTTTGCTGTAGCGCAAATTGGGTTTGTCGATGGCGCGGCGCTTGCGGATGGCCCAGCCGATGTCGTTGCCCGCCAAGTCGCCCATGCGGAACGGGCCCATGGCGCAGCCGAATTTTTCAATCGCCTTGTCCACCTGCACTGGCGTGCAGCCTTCTTCCAGCAAAAAACCCGCTTGACGGCTGTACTGCTCGATCATGCGGTTGCCGATGAAACCGTCGCACACACCAGACACAACCGCTGTCTTCTTGATCTTCTTGGCCACGCCCATGACGGTGGCCAACACGTCCTTGCCGGTTTTTTCACCGCGCACAACTTCGAGTAACTTCATCACATTAGCGGGGCTGAAAAAATGCATGCCCACCACGTCCTGCGGTCGCTTGGTGAAGCTGGCGATTTTGTTGACGTCCAAGGTGGAGGTGTTGGAGGCCAGGATGGCGCCCGGCTTCATCACTTCGTCGAGCGTTTTGAAGACCACTTCTTTCACGCCCATCTCTTCGAAGACGGCCTCGATCACCATGTCGGCCTGCGCAATGTCAGCGTAGTTCAGTGTGGTGGTGAGCAGCGCCATGCGGGCTTCGTATTTGTCTTGTTTGAGCTTGCCGCGTTTGACCTGCGCTTCATAGTTCTTGCGCACCGTGGCCACGCCGCGGTCCAGCGCTTCTTGTTTCATCTCCAGCATCACGACAGGGATGCCCGCGTTCAAGAAGTTCATCGTGATGCCACCGCCCATCGTGCCCGCGCCGATGACCGCCAGCGTATTGATAGGCCGCGTGGGCGTGCCTTCAGGCACGTCGGGGATCTTGCTGGCGGCACGTTCACCCAAGAAGGCGTGACGCAGCGCCTTGGCCTCGGGCGTGACCATCAAACCCATGAAGGCCGCGCGCTCAAAGAGCAAACCGTCGTCAAACTTGAGCTTGAGCGACTGCTCTACACAATCGACATTACGCAGTGGTGCGGGGAAGTTTTTGGACATCGCGCCCACGGTGTTGCGTGCAAAGGCAAAGTAGCCATCGGGGTTGGGGTGTTTGACTTTCAAGTCGCGCACCAGCTTCAAGGGCCGCACGTCGGCGATCTCTTGCGCAAAGGCGCATGCACCTTCGATCAGGTCGCCAGTGATCACGCGGTCAAAGAGCTTTTGGCCGGGCAATGATGCGAGTAGCTCGCTCTTCACCGGCTCGCCAGTGACGCACATGTTCAGCGCCGTTTCAACGCCCAGCACTCGGGGCAGGCGCTGCGTGCCACCAGCCCCGGGGACGAGGCCGATTTTCACTTCGGGCAGGGCGATGAGCGCACCGGGTGACGTCACGCGGTAGTGGCAGCCCAGTGCCAGCTCCAAGCCACCGCCCATGGCCACGCTGTGCACGGCCGCAATGGTGGGCTTGGGGCTGACCTCGAGCATGCGAATGAGCGTCAGCAAATTGGGCTCTGCGACGGATTTGGGGCTGCCAAATTCGCGGATGTCAGCGCCACCTGAAAAGGCCTTGCCAGCGCCGGTGACGATGATGGCTTTGACGTTGGCATCGGCCACCGCTTTGTCGATGCCAGCGGCAATGCCTACACGGGTGTCATAGCCCAGACCATTGACGGGTGGGTTGGCGAGGGTGACAACGGCAACGTTGCCGCGAACTTCATAGGTGGCGCTCATGGTGCTTCCTGGGGTCGGACGAAATGGAGTAATGAAAAAGAAAGAACTTCCGGTAGGCGGATTGCGGAATAGAACGATCGTTCTACTTTAGTTTTGCAAGGCCTTGGCTGGGCGTCTCAAACGAGACAAGCGGCCAACCTTACACCTCCAACCATTCCTTGCGTACGCCGTCGTTGGCTTTCAAGTCGGCTGCTGTGCCTTCAAAAACAATGCGACCGTGGCCCATCACGTACAGACGCTTGGAAATGCGCAGGGCGATGGTGAGTTTTTGCTCAACCAAGAGGATGGACACACCGCGGGCAGCAATGCGCTCAAGCAAGTTGGCGACCAGCTCGACCATCTTGGGCGCCAGGCCTTCGGTAGGCTCGTCGATCATCATTAGCTCAGGGTCACCCATCAGCGTGCGGCAGATGGTGAGCATCTGCTGTTCACCGCCCGAGAGCACGCCGGCTGGTGTGTCAGCGCGCTCTTGCAAGCGCGGAAAGAGCTCAAACATGTCGTCCATGCGCCAGCGGCCAGTGGGCTTGTTGCCCTTCATGCCCAGCAGCAGGTTTTCTCGCACCGTGAGCTGCGGAAATACATCGCGGTTCTCAGGCACATAACCCAAACCACAGTGCGCCACTTGGTGCGGCTTCAGGCCGATCGTCTGTTTGCCCCTGAAGAGCACAGAGCCGGTGCGATCGACCTCGCCCATGATGGCTTTGATGGTGGTGGAGCGGCCCACGCCGTTGCGCCCCAGGAGCGACACGATTTCGCCTTCGGCGACATGGAAATCAACGCCGTGCAGGATGTGGCTTTTGCCGTAGTAGGCGTGGAGCTCGCTCACTTCAAGCATGGCTGTTCTCAGCTTGGGCTTGGGCTTGGGTTTGTTCAGCAGCGGTGCCCAGGTATGCCTCTTGCACCGCCGCGTTGGCACGTACGCGTTCGGGTGTGTCGGTGGCAATCACCTGGCCGTAAACCAGCACCGAGATGCGGTCGGCCAAGTCGAACACCACGCTCATGTCGTGCTCCACGATGATGAGTGTTTTGCCTTCAGTCACGCGACGAATCAACTCAACGGCGTGCTCGGTTTCAGAGCGGCTCATGCCTGCGGTCGGCTCATCGAGCATGATCACTTCAGCCCCGCCAGCGATGGTGATGCCGATCTCCAGCGCGCGTTGTTCGGCGTAGGTGAGCACACCGGCAGGCACATCGCGCCGCGCCGCGAGATTGATTTGCTGGAGGATCAACTCCGTGCGTTCGCGAACATCGTGGGCACGCTCCACCAAGCGCCAAAAGGCGTAGCGGTAACCCAAGGACCACAGCACGGCGCAGCGGATGTTCTCAAACACACTGAGCCGCGTAAAGATGTTGGTGACCTGAAAACTGCGCGCCAAACCGCGCCGGTTGATCAGGTAAGGCGGCAGGCCAGTGATGTCTTCGCCCTTCAACAAGACCTTGCCAGAGCTGAGCGCAAAACGCCCGCTGACCAAGTGGAAGAGTGTGGATTTCCCAGCGCCGTTGGGGCCGATGATGGCGTGGCGCTCACCCCGCACAACGTCCAAATTGACGCCGCGAATGATGTGCGTGATGCCGAAGCTCTTGTGCACATCAACCAGTTGCAAAGCCGAGGTACTCATGCCGAATGACTCATGATCCTTGCCCCAGGTTCAGGGCTTGCGTGCGTGCGTTGTGAAATGCCGCCGACACTTTGGGCGACAACCGTTTGAGCAGCCAAGTGCCCACCAGCAAGAGCGCCACGATGGCCAGCCATACGACGGGTGAGCGAGCGTCGTAGTTCATCCACAGCACGCGCATGGCCGTGCCATTGCTGGCGTGCACCAGCAAGTGGTGGCAGGTCTCGATGAGCAGGATGCCGCCCACGGTCAGCATCATCACTGGCACCGCCACTTGGGCATAAGCGGGCAACACGCTGCGCCAGGTGCCACGCGCGATCAAGGGCTGGTGCATCAAGATCAAACCGCCCAAACCCCAAGGTGCAAACATCACCATCAGCACAAACATCAGACCCACATAAAGCAGCCACGCACCGGTGTAATCGGACAATGAAATTTGCAGCGCCGTCATCAGCACTGCGCCGATGATCGGCCCGATGAAAACGGCCACACCACCGATGTAGGCCATCAAGAGCACGTAACCCGAAGGTCCGGCGCCCACCACACTGGAGGTGACGATCTCGTAGTGGATGGCAGCCAAACCACCCGCAATGCCCGCAAACATGCCGGCCGCGCAAAAGGCTATGAAACGCACCATCTGCGTGCTGTAACCGACAAACTCGGCGCGCTCCGGGTTCTCCCGCACGGCATTGCACATGCGGCCCAGCGGTGTGCGCGTGAAGGCGTACATCGCGGCCATGCACAACAGGCACCACGCCGCGATGAGGTAGTAGACCTGTATCTGCGGGCCGAAACTGATGTCGAACAAGCGCAGCGTAGCGGTGCGGCTGGTGGAAATGCCGCCCTCGCCGCCAAAAAAACCACGCAAGATCAGTGAGCAGGCGGCCACCAGTTCACCAATGCCCAGCGAGATCATGGAAAACGCCGTGCCCGCGCGTTTGGTGGAAACCCAGCCAAAGACGATGGCGAAAAACAAACCCGCCAAACCGCCCACCAAGGGCAGCAGCGGTAAGGGGATGGGCCATTTGCCCGCAGCGATGACGTTGAGCGCATGCGCCGTCATGAACCCGCCCATGCCGTAGTACACCGCGTGACCAAACGACAGCATGCCCGTCTGGCCCAAGAGCATGTTGAAGGAGAGCGCAAAAATGATGGCAAAGCCCATCAAGCTCATCATCGTGAGCGAGGCGCCGCTGGAAAAAATGAAGGGCAGCACCAGCAGCACCAACGCTGCGCCAACCCAGGGCAAGAGCACGCGGCGCATCATGTGTCCCTGTCGCCCATGAGGCCCTTGGGGCGGAAGATCAGCACCAACACCAAGAGCAGGTACGGGATGATGGGTGCGACTTGCGCCACGGTGGCCATCCACAAGTCGCCCCCGATCGAGTCACGTGTGAGGTGTACACCGACATGGCCCAGCACATCAGCCACAGAGACGTTCAGCGCCACAGCAAAAGTTTGAATCAGACCGATGAGCAAAGACGCGATAAAAGCGCCCGGCAAAGAGCCCAAGCCACCCACCACGACCACAACAAACAAGATCGGGCCCAGTGAAGCCGCCATGGCGGGCTGCGTGACCAAAGCAGGCCCCGCGATGACACCGGCCAAGGCCGCCAAACCGCAGC
>JAYVRO010000043.1:0-8551 GCA_043776165.1 Rubrivivax sp.
TAAAAGTGATCCATACGCCGGGTCGCCACAGCCATGCCCACAAACACGCCCCAGGCAAAAAACGCCGTGGTGACTTGCTGCAACCACAGCCATGGCGCGCCCGCGCTGCGCGTGATGACGTCGCAAAACACCGTGAGCGTGAACATGAAGATGCACACACCACACAACACCATAAGCAGGGCTTCGAGCCGGTCAAAAGCGCGCCACTTGAGGTGGCGGTGGCGCTGCAAGATGAGCTCGCGGTAGGCGGCCACCTGAATCCTGTGTTGGCTCGCGTCGCAGTGGGCTGCTTGGCTGTTTAACGCTTCAACTTACTTGATGTCGCGCACCATCTTCAAGATCTTCACGGCGTGCGGGCCCAGCTCTTTTGCGAGTTGATCCTGGATCGGCGCCGCTGCCTTCATGAAGCCGCTCTTGTCGACGTTTTCCACCACCTTCACGCCCAGCGCCTTGAGCTTGTCGGCAGAGTCTTTCTCCAACTTCATGGCCAGCGCCGGTTCGGTCTTGCCGACTTCAGCGGCCGCCGCCTGCACCCATTGCTGCTGCTGGGCGGAGAGGCTGTTCCAGGTTTTGTCACTCACCCAGATGCAATTGTTGTTGGCTTCGTGTTCGGTGATCGACAGCACCGGCGCTACTTCATAGTGCTTGTTGGCGAGGTAAACGTTGATGCCGTTTTCGGCCACGTTCACAACCCCCGTTTGAAGCGAGGTGTAGACATCACCAAAAGGCATGTGAACGGTTTGCGCCCCATAGGCCGGGAAGTGCGTGTCTTCGGTCTTGGTCGCCTGGACGCGGACCTTCTGGCCTTTGATGTCGTCAACCGTTTTGACTTCTTTTTTGCTGTACATGTTGCGCATGCCCATGGTCAGCAAGCCCAGCACTTGAGCGCCTTGCACTTGGTCTTTCACCATTTCGCGGAAGGCCTGCGTGATAGCCGGGTCAGCCAATGTTCTGGCCAAGTGCCCCTGATCGCGGAAGATGAAATGCAGCGAAAACACACCCGCTTGTGGTGCCAAAGTCGACGCGTTAGCAGTGCTGGTGATCACGAAATCAATGTCACCCGCACGCATCTTTTGCAACATCTGCGGCTCTTGGCCCAGTTGCCCGCCAGGGAACTGGTTGATGCTCATGGCGCCGCCACTCAGCGCTTTGAGTTTGGCATCGAAGATGTTGGCGGCGATGCCATAGGCGGTCGTGTTGGGCTGGTCGTAGGCAAAGCTGAAGCTGCGGTTTTGTGCTGCCACGGGGGCCACCCAAACCAGGGTTGCGATGGCTGCGGTGACAGCGCTCAAAAGCACGCGGCGGATTGAACTGGCTTGGCTTGTCGGCATGGGCTGCTCCGGTACGGGTGGACGAGGCAAGCACACCATAGCGGTCGCCCAGCAAGGGACAACTCGGGGTTTGCGCGGGGACGTCATGCACGTTCGCGACGCGAGAGGCCGCTCGTTGTCACTTGTCGACGCTGACCCAGGACACTTCTAGCCAGTTGTCAGCGCGGTGTTGGGCCGCCACATTGGCGCGTGCTGCCCAGGGGATGACTTGCCTGTGCAGCGGCAAGAGGTGCACTTGCGACGCGTATTCGCGCAGCGCGGCTTTCACCAACTCTTCGCGCTTTTTAGCGTCGGGTTCCACACTGGATTGCGCTGCCACTTGGTCGAATTTTTCATTGCGCACGCGGCCATAGTTGTAAAGACCCAAGCCTTTGTCACCCACGCTGCGCATCACGGGCGTGAGTGTGGTTTCAGCGTCTGTGACCGCTCCACCCCAGCCCAACATGTACATGCTGGTGTCCCATTTTTCCAGCTTGGGAAAGTAAGTACTGCGCGGCATCGCATTGACGCGCAGCTTGACCTTGATCTGCGCCCACATGCTGGCCAGCGCGATGCAGATTTCCTCGTCGTTGATGTAGCGGTTGTTGGGGCAATCCAGCGTCACTTCAAAACCCTCGGCGTATCCCGCCTCGACCATCAAGGCACGGGCCTTACTCAGGTCAAACGGTAACCGCGCTTCCAACTGCGTGTCGTTGTAGGCGCCCAGCGGTGACGGTGTGAGACCGCCTGTGGGGACACTTTGCCCGTTCATCAACTTGAGCTTCAAAGTCTCGATGTCAATGGCGTGGTACAGCGCCTTGCGAACCCGGATGTCCTTGAAAGGGTTCTTGCCTTTCACGCTGCTGTAAAGCAACTCGTCACGCTGCTGATCCATGCCGATGAAGACGACACGGTTCTCAGGCCCGTCGATGACCTTCACGCCCTGTGTGTTGCGCAAACGGGCCACGTCACGGGGTGCGGGATCAAGCACAAAGTCAATCTCGCCAGAGACCAACGCGGCCAAGCGTGTCGCGTCGTTCGCGATGGGCGTGTAGACGATCTCCTGCACATTGCCCTCAAATTTCCCCCACCAGTGGGGGTTGCGCTTGTAGGTGGTCTTGATGCCCGGAGCGCGCGAACCCAGTGAATAAGGACCCGTGCCGTTGGCGTTGAACCCAGCAAAGCTCTCTTCCTTGTTTTTGAAGTCCAGGGGTTTGACGACCTTGTTCTTCTCGCACCACGCTTTGCTCAGCATCCACAAGCCATCGAGGTGCTGCAAAAAGATGGGGTTCACTTTGTCCAACCGAAACTCCACGGTCAGTGAATCGATGGCCACGGGATTGCCCACCGCGTTGGCGTAGACATTGACTTGCGAGGTCGGCTCTTTGCCACGGTTGATGCTGAACACCACGTCATCAGCAGTGAACGGCGTGCCGTCGTGGAATTTCACGTTGGGGCGCAACTTGAAGCGCCAAGTGAGTGGCCCCGTTTGGGACCACTCGGTGGCCAGACCGGGCACGATGTTGAGCTGTCGGTCACGCCTGGTCAGCCGTTCGTAGACCTGCCCATTCATGGCGTTCGTCATGGACTCGTTTTGCGAATGCGGGTCCATGGTTTGTGGGTCACCCTGGCTGGCCCACCGCAGGGTCTGAGCGCCGACCGGGGCAGCAAAAAAAAGAGCCGCAACAAGCCCTGCGCAAAGCCGCGACGGCGACCACAAAACAAGACTTTCAATCATGGCAGCACCTCACTTGGACCGTTGGTGTCCCAGTGTAGGCAGCGCGCTTCAGCCGCCCATCAAGGCAAACCCCGGTTCAGCGGCATCTTTTGCAAGGTCAGCCGGGCGCCGCGATGTAGCCCTCTTCAGCCAAGGCGACAACAAAGGCCTGGCGTGGTTTTTCACTGTCGATGACCACCTGGTGTTGGCTCAAGTCAAAGGTCAGCTTTGCTGCGGAGTCCACTTGATGGGCCGTCTGCGTCACGGTTCGCACGCAGTGCTGGCAAGTCATGTTGGGCAAGGTCAAAGTGATCATCGGCAGGCCTGTGATTTGAAGCGACAGCACCCAGTATGGGGGTGGGCGCAGACCTTTCAATCAGATTCACCGTGCCGGACTACCGCGCGCGCTGCGCGACGTCGTACGGCAGCCAAAGCTCGTTGGTTTTGGTCGGATCCCAGTCGCCAGCGGCTTCGCGACCTGTGATGCGATCAACGCAGCTCGGGCGCGACAAGTCGATCAAAACGGGCGTGATGGGCATCTTGGAGCGCGTGGAATAAAACGCTTTCACTGTGGGGGCCGTCATGGCGTGGGCGTGGTGCTCGACCACCACCGCAACGCGGCCAGACTCCAGCCGCACCAGCGAGCCAATCGGATAAATGCCCAAGCTGCAGACAAAGGCCTTGAAGATACTGGGGTCAAAGTGGCCTTTCCAACCGGCCATGCGTGCAATGGATTCAGCGGGATCCCAGCCGGCTTTGTAGGGGCGGTTGGATGTGATGGCGTCATACACGTCGCACACAGCGCCCATGCGGGCTTGCTCTGAAATCGCCGCGCCCTCCAGGCAGTTGGGGTAACCCTGGCCATCGAGGCGTTCATGATGATTCAGGCAAACGTCCAAGGCCTCGACTGTGGCGCCCTGCCCTTCCAGCAAGAGCGCCTGTCCACGCTGCGGGTGAGTACGGATGATCGCCAGTTCGGCGCTGCTCAAACTGCCAGCCTTGTTCAACACTTCGGGCGGCATGACGGCCTTGCCGATGTCATGCAATAGGCCCGCCAAGCCCAGACTTCGGCACGCGGCATCGTCCATGCCCCTTTGGCGCCCCAGTGCCACCATGAGCGCGCAAACGGCCACAGAGTGCATGTACGAGTAGTCGTCCTTGGTCTTCAAACGCGCCAGGCTGATCAGGGCTCCAGGGTTGCGCGCCACCGAGGCTGTGATTTCCTCGACCAGCGGCTCACAGGTTTTTGCGTTCACGGCATGCCCCATGCGCGCTTCCTGGAACATGGTGAGCACCGCCTGTCGACCGCGCTTGCAAACAGCGGCGGCTGCGCGAAGTTCGTCATTCAGACTGTGTGTCGTAGCGCGTGGTTCGTCAACGGCTTCCACAGCGCTCGTGTTCACGACCATCGCAGCTTGCGCTGGGGTGGTGGACCATTGGCGTACATCCAAGCCCAGGCTCGCGTTGATCCAGCACTCTTTGACCCCCGAGCTGGCCAGTCGAGCCAGGTCAGCCACATCATCGACAATGAATTTGGTCTTCCAAAACGGGTGCTCAAGCCAAGGACCTTCTAGCGCATGCAAATGCATACCTAAGGTCAACGAACTGATGGGGATCTTTTTGAGCATGGTCCGCGTCGCCCGCGTTTGCCCGCGCTCGACCTGCTCGAACACGACATGCAGGGATATCGACCACAAACGCCAGGAACTTCAATCTTGCTCGGGCGTCTTGCAGCAGGACACCGGGCCTGCCCCATTGCCGCTTGTCCGCGGAAACCAGTGCCCAGGCAAAGTCACTGCAACGAACGCGGCGACAAACACGGCAACAAACGCGTCGACAAGTCTGGATGGAGGCGCGACCCGGAGTCGAACCGGGCTAGACGGATTTGCAATCCGTTGCATAACCGCTTTGCTATCGCGCCACGCGGGTGAAATTCTGTCACAACAGCGCATCGTGAAGCCGAGGCAGAAATACAAAGGGAAGCCGAAGCTTCCCCATGAATATCAAGAACCAGCGCTGTCCCGATGCGTTGATACAGAACCTGGAGCGGGAAACGAGATTCGAACTCGCGACCTCAACCTTGGCAAGGTTGCGCTCTACCAACTGAGCTATTCCCGCGCTGAGCCCCGAATTCTATATCAAGAAAACGGGGCACCCAAAAAATTCAATGCGGCAATGCCTCTGGCGCAACCACCGGAGCCACCGCTTCAACCTTGGACACTTCTTTCGCTGTCATGTCTTCTTCTGGCAATGCCTTGGGGACACGCACCAGCGCATGTTCAAGTACTTGATCAATCCAGCGCACAGGAATAATTTCAAGGTTGTTCTTGGCGTTTTCAGGGATGTCTTGCAGGTCTTTGACGTTCTCTTCCGGAATAAGCACCACGCGCACACCGCCACGGTGCGCTGCGAGCAGTTTTTCTTTGAGGCCACCGATGCCGGTAACCTCACCACGCAGCGTGATTTCACCTGTCATGGCGACATCGGCCTTGACGGGAATGCCCGTCAGTGCCGAGACAAATGCCGTGGTCATTGCAGCGCCGGCACTGGGGCCGTCCTTTGGCGTAGCGCCGTCGGGCACGTGAATGTGGATATCGCGCTTTTCGAACATCTCGTCCTTGATGCCAAGGCGGGACGCGCGCGCACGAACTACGGAACGCGCCGCTTCCACTGACTCTTTCATCACGTCACCCAAAGAACCTGTGCGAATGATGTTGCCCTTGCCGGGCATCACCGCCGCTTCAATGGTCAGCAAATCGCCACCCACTTCGGTCCACGCCAAGCCGACCACTTGCCCAACCTGATTGGTCTTTTCGGCACGGCCAAAGTCGAATTTGCGCACGCCCAGGAAGTCGTTCAGGTTGTCCTCGGTGATGACTACTGTGCCTTCGTACTGCTTGAGCTGGACACCCTTGACCACCTTGCGGCAAATCTTGGAGATCTCGCGCTCAAGCGACCGCACACCGGCTTCGCGCGTGTAGTAGCGGACGATGCCGCGCAAGGCTGACTCGGTGATGTCCATCTCACCGTCTTTGACGCCGTTGTTCTTCTGTTGCTTGGGACCCAAGTAACGTCTTGCAATGTTGAGTTTTTCGTCTTCGGTGTAGCCCGCCAAACGAATGACTTCCATGCGATCCAGCAGAGCCGGTGGAATGTTCATCGAGTTCGATGTCGCCACAAACATCACGTCGGACAAATCGAAATCAACCTCGACATAGTGGTCGCTGAAGGTGTGGTTTTGTTCTGGATCGAGCACTTCAAGCAAGGCGCTCGAAGGGTCACCGCGGAAGTCCATCCCCAGCTTGTCAATCTCGTCGAGCAGGAACAACGGATTGCGCGTGCCGATTTTGCTCAGGCTTTGCAGGACTTTGCCGGGCATGGAACCGATGTAAGTACGACGATGGCCACGAATTTCCGCCTCATCGCGCATGCCACCCAGCGCCATGCGAACAAACTTGCGCCCCGTGGCACGGGCCACACTTTGGCCGAGCGATGTCTTGCCCACGCCCGGTGGGCCGACAAGGCACAGGATCGGCGCTTTGACCTTGTCCACGCGCTGCTGCACAGCAAGGTATTCAAGAATGCGATCCTTGACCTTCTCAAGGCCAAAATGGTCCTCGTTGAGAATTTCTTCAGCGTTGGCTAGATCGTGCTTGATCTTGGTCTTCTTGGCCCAGGGCAGGTTGATAAGGATGTCGATGTAGTTGCGCACGACCGTGGCTTCAGCCGACATGGGTGACATCAGCTTAAGTTTCTTCAGCTCGCCTTCGGCCTTCTTGCGGGCCTCCTTGCTCATCTTGGCCGCAACGATCCTTTTCTCAAGTTCTTCCAGGTCAGCGCCTTCTTCACCATCACCCAATTCCTTTTGAATGGCTTTGACCTGCTCGTTCAGGTAGTACTCGCGCTGGCTCTTTTCCATCTGCCGTTTTACACGGCCACGGATGCGCTTTTCCACTTGCAAGATGTCAACTTCATGTTCAAGCAGTTCGAGCAACTTCTCGAGGCGCTTGGCGACGCCAAAGAGGTCAAGCACCGATTGTTTGGCTTCAAGTTTGAGCGGCAAGTGCGCAGCGATGGTGTCCGCCAGACGACCAGGATCATCGATGCCAGAAATAGACGTGAGGATTTCAGGCGGGATCTTCTTGTTCAGTTTGACGTATTGATCAAACTGCTGGGTCACGGCGCGGCGAAGCGCTTCGATCTCGGGCGTCGCTTCTTGCCCCGGAGGCACGGGCACCACATCGCCCACAAAAAATTCTCCGGCGTCGCTGATGCTGCGCGTTGTGGCGCGCTGAAGGCCCTCGACCAGCA
Organism: Rubrivivax sp.; assembly: GCA_043776165.1. GTDB lineage: Bacteria > Pseudomonadota > Gammaproteobacteria > Burkholderiales > Burkholderiaceae_C > Rubrivivax. Next base: position 7,339 of record JAYVRO010000043.1, read on the forward strand.
CCTTCACCGTGCCATCGGGTAACTTGAGCATTTGCAGGATGGTCGAGACGCAACCAATCTCAAACATGTCATCAGCTTTGGGCTCGTCCTTGCCTGCGGCTTTTTGCGCAACGAGCATGATCTGCCGACCTGACTCCATCGCGGCTTCAAGTGCCTTGATGGACTTTGGGCGACCAACAAACAACGGAATCACCATGTGCGGGAAAACAACCACATCACGCAGCGGCAACAACGGCAGGGTGATGGGTTCAGCGGGAAGTACGGGGTGACCAGACATCAGGACCTCTCTTTCTCAAACCCAATTGGGGCCCGAGACATTGAATGCAAGGGCGCGTTCACGCCGCCCTCTCGCGCCAACTGCTAGGCGCTGGCCTTGGCCTGTTCGTGATAGACCAGCAAAGGCTTTGCAGCGTCGTCAATGGTGTGCTCGTCGATCACTACTTTGGCCACGCCCGTCAAGCGCGGCAGCTCGTACATGGTATCGATCAGCGAATGCTCCAGGATTGATCGCAAGCCACGCGCACCGGTCTTGCGCGCCAGCGCCTTGCGCGCGATGGCCAACAGCGCGGAGGGTCGAATCTCAAGATCCACACCGTCCATGCCGAAGAGCTTTTGATACTGCTTGACCAACGCGTTGCGTGGTTCCGTGAGGATTTGCACCATCGCGTCCTCGGTCAGTTCGCCCAGGGTGGCCACCACAGGCAGCCGCCCAACAAGCTCAGGAATGAGGCCAAACTTGATCATGTCTTCAGGCTCAACCTGACGGAACATGTCGGCCGCTTTTTTGTCAGTTTTGCTGTGCACCGTCGCAGCAAAACCAATGCCAGAGCGCTCGGTGCGGCTTTGAATGACTTTCTCCAAACCGTCAAACGCCCCACCACAGATGAACAAGATGTTGGTCGTGTCGATCTGAAGAAAATCTTGGTTGGGGTGTTTGCGCCCACCCTGAGGCGGCACGCTCGCCATCGTGCCTTCTACAAGCTTCAGCAGTGCTTGTTGCACACCCTCGCCAGACACATCGCGTGTGATCGACGGGTTGTCGGCTTTGCGCGAGATTTTGTCTATCTCGTCGATGTAGACAATGCCACGTTGCGCACGCTCAACGTCGTAGTTGCAGTTCTGGAGCAACTTTTGAATGATGTTTTCAACATCCTCACCAACGTAGCCAGCTTCGGTCAGCGTCGTGGCGTCAGCGATGACGAAGGGCACATTG
>JAYVRO010000044.1:0-2581 GCA_043776165.1 Rubrivivax sp.
TATCGACTGCTGAGCGGCAGCTCGCCCGCGACCGACCCGGCATTGAGCCTGCGTTTGCGCACCCCGCCACCCGTGCGCACCACGTCCATCTACAGCAAGTCGGATGGCGTTGTCGCCTGGCAAACCTGTTGCCATGACCTGCCATCCAGGCTGGTCCAGGACATTGAAGTCGACAGCAGCCACGTCGGCATGGGCTGGAACCGGCAAGTCCTGTCTGCCATCAGTGATCGCTTGACCCTGCCGCACGCACCAGGTTGAGATCAAACCATCAGCGTGACGGGTCACGCGCGCGAGCGTTTGTCGGTCCAGCGCGCGCATTCGTCCAACGCCAGGTCGATGTGCTGACCCCACGGTCCGGCACGTCGGGCCAATGTCCTAGACCACCCAGGAGTTTCAATGTCCTTCGCCACCACCGCATCCGCTGACAACCTCGCCGGGCCACCCGTGCCACCCAGCGCATGGGCCGCGAACCCGCGAACCTTGGCCGGGGCCGTGTCGTGGGGTGCCATCGCGGCGGGCGCTGCCGCCGCCGCGTCCCTGTCGCTGATCCTGCTGATTTTGGGGCTGGGGCTGGGCCTGACGTCAGTTTCGCCATGGGCGCGTGACGGGATCAGCGCCGCTACCTTTGGCGTCTCCACCATCCTGTGGCTGACGCTGACGCAATTGGTGGCGTCGGCGATGGGCGGCTACCTCGCGGGCCGGCTGCGAACAAAGTGGACCGAGGTTCACAGCGATGAGGTCTACTTCCGCGACACCGCGCATGGCTTCCTCACCTGGGGCGTGGCAACCTTGGCAACGGCAGCGTTGCTGACGTCGGTGATCGGCTCGATCCTGAGCGGGGGTGCGCAAGCCGGCGCGGCAGTGGCGGGCGGTGCCGCGAGCGCGGCGACGCCGATGGTCGGCGGTGGCGCTGGCTCAGCGCGCCTGCCGCAGGCCAGCGAAGGCGGGCCGATGGGCTACTTTATCGATTCACTGTTCCGTCGCGACCCGGCGCTGGCAGTGGCTGGCGCAGCAGGCGCGGCCGGGGCTGGCGAAGGGGTCGAGCGGTCGGCCAATCGGGACGCTGCCGAAGTCAACCGCATCTTCATGAATGTGAGCCGGACCGAGCCCCTGCCTGCCGACGACACCCGCTATGTGGGCCAGCTGGTGGCGCAACGCACAGGCTTGTCACAAGCGGACGCCGAAAAACGCGTCAGCGATGTCCATGCCCGCGCCCAAGCCAAGCTGCGCGACGCCGAACTGGCCGCACGGGACACCGCGGACAAGGCCCGCAAGGCCTCGGCCTATGGCGCACTGTGGCTGTTTGTGTCTTTGTTGATCGGCGCCTTCGTGGCCAGCCTGGCAGCCACCTACGGCGGCAGGCGTCGCGACGCCTGATGTACAGCAAGGCTCCCTTCCCTCACCAACCTTTCGGAGGCCGCCATGCGATCGCTGATGCTGCTTTTTCTCGGTATTCCCATCCCGATCATCATCTTGATTGCGCTCTTCGTGCATTGACCGCACGCCACTGCTGCAACCCACGCCAGGACATCCAATGACCCTCAGCAAAACCGTAAGCCCTGCCAAAGCCACCGCGCCTGTGAAAGACGCCATTGCACTGCTCAGGGCCGACCACGAGGCCGTGAGCAAGCTGTTTGCCCAATACGAGAAATCCCCATCGGCTGCCAAGAAGAAAACGCTCGTGGCGGAGATCTGCAGCGCGCTCAGCGTGCACGCGCAGATCGAGGAGGAGATCTTCTACCCAGCCGTCAAGGCAGCGCTCAAGGACAAGCTACTGGTGCCCGAAGCGACTGTCGAGCACGCCGGCGTCAAGAACTTGATCGCCCAACTCGAAGGCGTCGAGCCCGACAGCGCGATGTATGACGCCAAGGTCAAGGTGTTGTCTGAAAACGTGCAGCATCATGTCAAGGAAGAACAGAACGAAATGTTTCCGAAAGCCAAGGCCTCGTCGCTCGACATGGCAGAACTCGGCTCACGCCTGCTTGCTCGCAAGCAAGAACTGCTGACCCAACGCTCATCACCCCAAAGGACCACATCATGATCGACACCAAAAATCCCGCCCCGACGTCCGCGCCCTTGTGGCAGAGCGTGACAGACCCCATGCCCGTGCCTGACACGTCGTTGCTGCCACCCACCGACTCACCCGCCCTGGTCGGCGATGACTTGCTGAAACGCGTCGTGCAGGGCGCTCACAGCACGATCGACCGGCTCGCAGACGGCGTGGCGCCCACGGTGCGGCAATTGGGAGAGAGCGTGTCCCGGGCCGAAGTCGCCGTGCAGGAAAAGGCCGGTCAGATCCGCGAAACAGGCGACGAGTGGGCGGAAAACCTGCGCGTAGCGGTGCGCAACAACCCTTTGGCGGCCATCGCTGGCGCGCTGCTGGTCGGCGCCCTGATCGCCCGCATCACACGTTGACTGTCGCGGGCCTGGCAACGCACCGATCGATCACCGCAAGCGCCGAGAAAGGGCCCCATGCGCAACCCCTGGCTGAAGAAGAACCCGTTGATGAGCATGTGGCTCAGCGGTGCGAACAAGGTGATGGGCAGCGCGCGCGGGCAGGCCATTGCAGCGGTGAGGCGGG
>JAYVRO010000045.1:0-8494 GCA_043776165.1 Rubrivivax sp.
AGCCTTCTTTGGCCATGGCCCGCTGGTGGCGTTCGATGAACTCTTGGTAGGTGTCAATGCCGCGAAGTTGCAGCACCGTGTTGCGCACTGCGGCCTCCACCAGCACCGCCAAATTGCGCCCGGCGTCCACGGCGATCACGACCTTGCGCACGGGCAAGCCCAGGATGTCTTCATACAGCGGCTCGTAAGGCAGTCGCTCAAAGTCGCGCTCCATGGTCTCTTTGCGCACCAGATGAACGATGAGCTTCAGGCGCATCTTTCGGCGCACCGCCGTTTCACCAAAAATAGCCTTGATGTCGAGCAGGCCAATGCCACGCACTTCGAGCAAATTGATGAGCAGCTCGGGGCAGCGGCCTTCGAGCGAGGTCTGCGTAATGCGAAAGAGATCGACCGCGTCGTCAGCGACCAAGCCGTGGCCACGCGAGATGAGCTCCAGCCCCAACTCGCTCTTGCCCAGGCCAGACTCTCCGGTGAGCAGCACGCCGAGGCCCAAGATATCCATGAACACGCCATGGCGCGTGATGCGGTCAGCAAAATGCAAGCTGAGGTAACCGCGTACCACGTCGATGATGTGTCCCGCCGATTCAGCACTGGCAAAGAGCGGGATCTCGGCGCGATGGCACAACGCCACCAAGCGCTCGGGTGCCGTTTCGCCATCGGCCACGATGATGACGGGCGGCTCCAGCGTGACGATGCGCGAGATGCGCCGATCTTGGTCGTCACCCTCGGACGCGAGCAAGTAAGCCACCTCTCGGCGCCCAACGATTTGAACGCGGTACGGGTGGATGTAATTGAGGTAACCCACCAGGTCAGCCGATGAGCGTGCGTCCCGCACAGCGTCGTCGTCAAAACGGCGTTCTGGGTTGCCGTGGCCGGCGATCCAGTCCCAGTGGAGGTTGTCGCGGTGCGCCTCAAACAGGGCCTCGGCACTGATCGAAGTCGGCTTCACAGCAGCAGCCTGTCAGGCCACCGAACGCAACGGCGCCCAGTCGCAAATGAGCTTGTGCACCAGCGCCGCGTCGGCCTCGGACTTCAATCGGTCGCGCAGTTCGCGGTCCGACAGCATCTCGGCGATCTCGGAGAGGATTTCCAAGTGCCGCTGAGTCGCCGCCTCGGGCACAAGCAAGAAGATGAGCAGGCTCACAGGCTCGTCATCAGGCGCATCAAAGGGTATGGCTTGCTGCACTCGTAGCACGGCCGCCAGAGGGCTCTTGAGGCCCTTGATCCGGCCATGAGGGATGGCCACAGCGTGGCCCAGGCCGGTAGAGCCCAGTCGCTCACGCGCAAAAAGGTTGTCGGTGACGACACCGCGGGCCACAGCGTTGGCATTTTCAAACAGCACCCCGGCTTGTTCGAAAACTCGTTTTTTGCTCGTGGCGTCCACGTTCACCAGCACATTGCTGGCCGGAAGAATGGCAGCGAGTCGATTCATGAGCCGGGGTCTCTTTGCAGTGGTGAGGCCAAAAGCACCCACCACTGGCTTGTTGCAGGGGCAGGAATCATAACCATCGGCTGCTTGTGGGCCCCGCCATTGGAACAACAAAAGCGGCCCAACAAAAACGGCCCCAAAGGGCCGTCATTTCGTGCGCTGATGCCGACTTCAGCCGACAGCCACCGTGGCCGTGCGTTTGGGTGACTCGTGGTGGTGGTTTTGCAGCCGATCTTTGTGGCGCATCACCTGGCGATCCAGCTTGTTCATGAGCTGATCGATCGCAGCGTACAGGTCTTCGTCGGCTTGCTCAACAAAGATGTCGCGGCCCTTCACATGCAGTGTCACCTCGGCTCTTTGCCTTCGCTCCTTTTCCTTCATCTTCTCTACTGTCAGCAGAACGCTCACATCAACCACTTGGTCAAAATGCCGCGTCACGCGGTCTAACTTAGTAAGTACATACTCTCGAAGAGCGGGTGTGACTTCGAGATGGTGACCACTGATCGTCAAGTTCATCAGAACCTCCTTTGCAAAGGGTGGGGGAGAAAACCTGGTATCAAAAGAACAGTTCAAAAGCAAGTCAAAAGCGAGTAGCGGCGAAAAAAGTCAAGGGTTGAAGGGTTGGCAAAAACTCCTATTGGGTCAATGTCGGGGCCAGTGTGCTCTTGAATTTGGCGCCTTGCAAGCACGAAGAACGCTGATCTCTCGCCACCAGTGTGAGTAAGTGCCCTGCCTGCCAAGCGGCCGGGTAAGCAGATGCAAATGTCACGCGTGCCAACAAGTTTTCAGCGCAGCGCTGGCACGGTGTTCAGACGCGACTCGATTTCATTGAGCATGACGCGATAGGCGGTGCCACCCACACCACCAAAGCGCCGCGCAAATTCACGTGATTGCATATCCTCGGGCAAGTCAGCGATATGGGGCAGCAGGCCCGATTCGTTCAGATCGGCCAGCATGTGGCCCTGCAGGCCCTGAGCGTTGCGCACAGCGCGCTCGCCAAAGCGAGTACCCGCACGATCGGCGGCGAGGTCGTTGAAGCTGAAACCGCTGCCGCCGCGCGAGTCGGCCACCTCTTTGTACAAACCCACAGCATCGGCCAATGGGCTGCCGGATGTGGACGCTACTGCCGCCGAGATCAGGTAATGCAAGGGCAAATCGGTTCGCCCCGCCAAGGTCACCACCATGGGCTTGGCCTGTGGCCACGATCGCGCCGCCGGAACGATGGTTTCCAAGCCAAGTTGGTTGGCATAAAAGGCGAGCGCCAAGATCGCGGCACGGTTTTCTGCTGCCGCGTCGCCACCGGCCAGCGAACGCTCGCGTGCCAGCTCGAAAAGCGGCGGCAACAGCTTGGCAATGGACACGGTGGGCGCCGTCTTTTGTCTAGCCACCAGGGCCACCAGGGCATCGGAATACACGCGCAGCCGCTCCTGGTCGTCGGGCGGCACCAAGACGCCCAACAGTTTGGCCGCTGTGTCGACTTGCCACGCGTAAAAAACGAGCAAGGCGCCAGGGCGCAGGTCGACATGGCGCACAAGCTCGGTCCAGGCGCTGGTGTCTGGCGCATGACCACGCCACTTGAGCAGCAAACGCACGATGTGCGCGGCGCACCAGGCCGGAAGCCGCAGATGCCCGACGCGCAGCAGATCAACCTCGGGCAGTCGGCCCTCTTGCTTCCAACGCACTTCAACATTGATCCACCGGCCAGCAAACCCCAGTGGCGAGCCCCAGCTCGCCAGCACCGTGGCCGTGGCCTGCTCCAAGACGACCTTTGCCGACATACTGGGCCAGCGGCCTGTGACATGTTCAAACAGCAGGTTCAGGTCGCGCTGCTCAGCGGCCAATGCGCGCACCACACCCACGCGCTGGCGCCGCGGGTCGTGGAGTCGCGCGATCTGCAAAGCACGTTCGATGTCGGCAGCACTGGCGGCCGTTCTCGGCCCCACGTGGGATTCGCTGTCAACGATCAGCAAAAGTAGCAGGGCCATGGCAAGGGTCATGGCAAGTGCCAAAACGGCCAAGCCAGCCGCTATCCGTGAGGCCATTCGCATGCGGCGAAGTCTGCCACCTTGTGGGCCAGAGCTCAGCCCCGCAAGCTGCGCTTTTTGGGGTCAATTGCGACGCGATTTGCCGCGTTTTTTGGCCCAAGACCATGGCCTCGCATTCGCAACCGGCGCCAAAGTCTGAGGCCCAGCAACACCGCGAGCAACACAGCATAAACAGCGACTTCGGCGTAATCGTTTTTGGCCGTGCGCATCCAAAAAAAGTGCAATACAGCCAGCAACGCCACTGCAAAGACGAGCTTGTGAAGTGCGCGCCAGCGTGCTGCGCCCAGGGCCTTGACCGCGCGGTTGAACGACGTGGCTGCCAGCGGCAGCATCAACAACAAAGCGGCGCTGCCCACAAGGATGAATGGTCGCTTGGTGATGTCACGCACGATGGCGCTCCAGTCAAAGCCCATGTCCAACCAAGCAAAGCACAGAAAATGCGCGATACCGTAGAAAAAGGCGAACAAACCCAGCATGCGTCGCCACTGCGCCAGCGCGTACCAACCTGTGAGTCGACGCAAGGGCGTGACAGTGAGGGTTAGCCACAACAAACGCATCGTCCAGTCGCCCGTGCCGCGCATCACAGCTTCGGCGGGATTGGCTCCAAGCAGGTTGTTCGTGGCGCGCCAGAACAAGCTCAGCAGCGGCAAGAGCGCCAATGTAAATACAAGCGGCTTGACCCAGGGTCGAAGCAGCCCTGCGTTCATCTTGGGCAGGATCTGCGTCAAGTGGAATGCTAAAAAAAGCGCTTCAAATCCATGCCTGCGTAAAGCTGGCCGACCTGGTGCCCGTAACCATTGAACATCAAGGTGGTGCGCTTCTTGGCAAGGAGGCCATCTTCGCCGATGCGCCGCTCGGTGGCCTGGCTCCAGCGCGGATGATCCACGGTGGGGTTGACGTTGGAATAAAAGCCATATTCGCCGGCGGCCGCTTGCCCCCAACTGGTCCTGGGTTGCTTCTCTACAAACCGCAGCTTGACGATGGACTTGCCCGATTTGAAGCCGTATTTCCAGGGCACAACGAGCCTCAGGGGCGCGCCGTTCTGGTTGGGCAAGACCTCGCCATACATGCCAAACCCCAGCAGCGCCAAGGGGTGCATGGCTTCGTCCAGGCGCAGGCCTTCGACGTAGGGCCATTCCAGCACGCCTGTGCGCAGACCCGGCATTTGCGCGCGGTCTGCCAAGGTCACAAATTCAACAAATTTGGCGTTGCCCGTGGGTTGCGCCCGCTTGATGAGTTCGGCTAAGGAGTAACCCACCCAAGGCACAACCATCGACCAACCTTCGACACAGCGCAGCCGATAAATGCGCTCCTCCATGGGCGCCAGCTTCAAGAGTGCACCCAAGTCCAGCACCAGAGGTTTTTTCACTTCGCCCTCGATGGCCACAGCCCAGGGTCGCGTCTTGAGTGAATGCGCGTTGCGCGCAGGATCCGACTTGTCGGTACCAAATTCGTAGAAATTGTTGTAGCTCGATACGTCGGCGTACGGCGTGACTTTTTCCATCGTCAAAGCAGCTGCAACGGTGCTGCGCGCGCCGGGCAAGGCCTTCAATTTGCCGGGAGAGACCCCTTGCGCATCGGCTTCAAGTGCCGCGCCGAGCCCGCCCAGCCCTGCCAAACCACCCAGCGCGAGCTGCCCCACAAGCTGGCGCCGCTGCAGGTAGTGCGCCTTGGTGGTGATCTCTGAAGGCCAGCGGTGCGTGAGTCCGCTGTCGGATCGAAGGGGCATGGCATCTCCAGAGTGGCAACCTGTTGTGTCGGTTGCGTTAGGCCAAGCTTACAACTGGTCAGCCCATGAAAAAGGGCCAGTCAACAAGACCGGCCCCTGGGTGGTCTCAGAGACTGCGCTTTCGAGTCACGTGAAACTGTAGCTTTCAGCGCAACCCCGCCACGTAGTCGGACACGGCTTTGATTTCGCGGTCGTTGAGCTTGCCTGCAATGGCCACCATCTGCACGTTGTTGCGTTGACCCGCGCGAAAAGCCAAGAGCTGCGCTTCGGTGTAGTCACCATGCTGGCCGCCCACACGGGGGTACTGCACGGGCAGGCCGGCGCCCGTGGGGCTGTGGCAGCCTGCGCAGGCGGGCACTTGGCGGTCCATGATGCCGCCGCGGTAAATCTGCTCACCCAGGGCCACCGTGTCTTTGCTCTTGGCAAAACCTGGTTTGGCCTTTTTGCTTGCATAAAAGGCGGCGACCTGTTTCATGTCGTCGTCACTGAGCGCACCGACCATGCCCATCATCACCGCGCTCTTGCGCTTGCCCGACTTGAACTCTTGCAACTGTTTGACGATGTACTCGGGGTGCTGGCCTTGCAAGATCGGGTTGGCCGGGCTGCCCCGCGAGCCGTCGGCTGTATGACAGGCCATGCAGGTGGCGGACAGCGCCTGGCCTTTGGCGGCATCAACCTTGAACGCCGCAGCCTCGGCCGCCAGCACGGAGCTGACCGAGGTGATGGCAAGGGCGGCTAAGGTTACGAGTGCGGCAGGCAGTTTCATGCAAAGGGCCTTTTAGGTTGCGAGTGTCGCTGCGGGCGTCTCAGCACCCTGGGGTGCGTGCCGCTGCCGACAACTGAAAAACCCACTGATTTTACAATGTCCTATGACCGTTCCTGAAGCGTTGCCAACAACCGCTCGCATCGACCCTGCCAAAGCCGCTTTGGCATGGACCCACGGTGCACGATTTTTGACCACCGCCAGTCAGCTTGACCAACTGCCTCAAGACGAGTTGCCCGAGATCGCCTTCGTGGGCCGCAGCAACGCTGGCAAGTCCACAGCGATCAATCGATTGGCTCAGCAAAAACGCTTGGCATTTGCATCGCGCACACCCGGACGCACGCAGCACATCAACTTGTTTGCGGTAGGCCCCAAAGACGCGCCCAACGCCTACTTTGCCGATCTGCCGGGTTATGGCTATGCCGCCGTCGAGCGTTCGGCCAAACTGCGTTGGCAGGAGGTGATGGCGCAGTACCTGCACGGGCGCCGCGCTTTGCATGGCGTGGTGCTGATGATCGATTCGCGTTTAGGTTTTACTGATCTCGACCAGCGACTGCTGGCGTTGATTTCGCAACGCGTGACGATAGGCGCGGTCCGTTTACTGGTGTTGCTGACCAAGGCCGACAAGCTCAACAAACGCGACGCGCAAAAAGCCTTGCTCGCAGCGCAAGAAGTGCTGGGCGACTTATCGGGCGATGACGCCGATGTCGGTGTGACCTTGTTTTCTGCGCTGTCGCGTCAAGGCTTGCCCGACGTGGCGCAGACGCTGCACGAATGGATTCGGTCACCCCAACGCACTGCGGCGCAGACAGGCTGAACTTCAGGTCTGCCCGCGCTGCGCCCGGCGCTTGAGGGTGTCCAACGCGTCCAGCAAGAGTGATCGGGTCTGCGACTCTTGAGCCAACCGTTCTTCATGCAAACGCGCCAAAGCGCTGCGTCGAATGGCCCACGCTTGCCCAGGCGCACCGTCGCCATCGCCAAAGAGAAAGAGCTCACCGCGGTCACCCAACCACAGGAGCTGCGAATAGACCCAACCACCCTTGCGAAAGAGGCATAACCACTGCCCCGGGCGGAGCTGCTCAAACCAGTCGGCGCAAGCCATTGGCGATCGTTGCCCATCGGGATCAGCTGAGTCCAGGAGCGCCGCGGGTACGGTGTCTAGCTGGGCCACATCCAGGGCGCCGTGCAGCGTGGAGATGGGCGCGTCGGTGCGCGCAAGGCGATGCTCCAATGTCTGCATGGTCTTGATTTGGGGCTCCGCTGCGGTGCACCGCGCCGTCAGGCGGTTGGCGGCGTAGCGCTGTACACGTTCGATGGCCCACTCGTACAAGGTCTCCGTGTGTTGCGCTTCCTCGCCTAGTTGATCCAGCAGCAAAGCCACAAAACGAAGGGTCTGGGCCCGCTCCGCGCCGTCAGGGCCAGGGTAGACGGTGGCCAGTTGGGCGAAGCTGTCCATGAAGCGCCACATGGCATGCTGGGGCGCGACCAGAAGATCAGCGTCGCGCGCAGCCCATTGCAGCACGAGTGACTGCATGCGTGAGATGCATGGGTGCAACTCAACGTGCAGTTGCCTGTCCGTCATGACTGCCCCGAACAGGCGGCCCACGCGCTCGAAAATTTGCCCTTGCGTCGCGGCGATTTGGGCCGACTGAACGCCTTGAGTTGCGCTCCAACTCGGCGCCACCGACACCGTGACGGTTTCAAACAGATCATTGGCGCGACTCAGGATCGGCGAACTCGCGCCACGAGTCACACGTGGCCCCGCTGGGGGGATGACGGTGCGGTAAGCAGCAGGCACCACACCTTGGTTCTGCAGCCGCGTGCAGGTGGCGACATAGCTCTTGCGCAGCGACTGCGCGAAGGGCAGCGCGGCGTACCGCATGAAGGCGATCTGGTGCCCACGCGACTGCGGCAGCGTTTGGGCTGCCGCCCACAAAGCGCGGGCCTGGGTGTCGGCGCGAAAAGGATTGTGGTCAGCACCCACGTCCATGTCGCCAACCAAGGCCGACGTGTAGGCCAGCATCTCGCGCAGTTCGTGTTCGGCCGTGCTCTTGATGATCTCAATGACATGTGAGATGACCACGTCGATCGACACGTCTTCGTCCTCCACCAAGGACAACTCCGTTCCCGCAGTGGCCCCAAAGGCCGTGGGGCGCCGCCCGGCCAACTCGTCGCCGACTTGCTCGCGCAGTGAGGCCACGTAGCGGTCAACAACACGCGACCGGTATCCAGCGAGCCGCAGCATCAGCTCACCCGCCATTTGGCGCTCGCTGGGGCTGGACAACGACGGGCTGCGCTGAAAGACTTCTATGGCGTCTTGCAGCGCCATTTCCATGGCCATTGGCGCACGCAAAAACTCGTCGTCAACAAATTGACGGAACAAAAGGGAGACGGTTGGTGCTCGGGGGGACATGCCTGCCGGATTATCAAACTGATGATTTGTAAGCGGGCGTGCAAAAACCCCGTCTTCGCGCAAGGGTGCAACGGAAAGAGGGGTTTGCGCCTTGCAGCGCAAACCCCTCTTTCGA